>JAZURH010000410.1:0-3201 GCA_045606125.1 Lentisphaeria bacterium
TCTGTATTTTTCGGGGGGTGCTGCGGTGCTTCTGCGGATAAAGCGCCTGTTATGGGCGGCGATTTCATCCAGCATTTTTATTATTGAGCGGGCTGCGGCAGAGATCTGCCTCCTTGTTTCCTGTCCATCTCCCTTTGCGGGGTCGTTCAGGTCCTTTGCTATCTGCATAAGTCCTTCCGAACCTGTGTTTTGCGCCAGCTGTTCTGTAATTTCAGCGGCACGCCTTCTTGCCTGCTGAATACGCTGTTTTCCCCTTGTGCTGTCTCCGTCTTCAGAAGCCGAAGCAGTTTCAGCCGCAAGCCCTGCCAATTCACCGAGGGCCTGCCTGAGTTCCTGTTCGCTGACGGAGTTCATGTTTTCCGCAGCCTGTTTCAGCGCACCCGCCATTTCCTCAAGTATTTCCGCTGCTTTCTGTTGTTCCTCTGCAGCACGGCGCATGCGTCTGTATGCAAGTGCCCTGCGTGCCCTGTCCTGGGCATTTTCAAGTCCCTGTCCCGATGCCCTGCTTACCGCCTTGTTCACCTCACGCCCGGTTTCAGGCGCATATTCCTGCATTCCGGTGCCTGCCTTCTTCAAGTGATTCATCAGAGCTTCCGTTTCCTGTTTGATCTTCTCCTGCATATCCCGCAATCCGGCTGCATTGCCATGCTGGCTGCGGGACATATTTTCGGCCTCCCTCTGGCGCTTTGCCATTTCAGCCGCCTGTTCAGCCATTTTTTTCATTTCATCGGCAGCAGACTTCTTTATGGCATTCTCAAGAAACGCCAGTGCCCGGGACACACCCAGCAAGGCACGATCCCCGTAACGGGCCGCATGCTCCAGTTTTTTTTCCCTGAGTGAACGTTCGGCACCTGCCATTTCACCACCGGCCGCATTGAGAAGATCAACGGCGGGCAAAGCCTCCCTGACAGGAGCAAGACTGCGCCTTACAGCATCAGTATCATCCTTAAGCCTGCCCTGTCTTCCTGAAAGCTGCAGCATAGAGGCATCATTCCGGCGCATTACATGCACCACATCGCCCTGCAGCAGAGAAATACGCTTCAGTTCGTCTATGGCCTGCTGCATAATGCCCAGATCCTGTGTACCGTCCGCATCGTCCTTCGGTTCCTGCTGATTTTGTCCGGCTTCCTCTCCATCTTCACCGGATTCAGAGGATTCTTTAGATTTTATCGCATTTTTCAGCAGCTCTGTCTCTATCAGGACCAGTGATGCCAGCCCCTTTTCCTGAAAGGGAATGCTCTCCTCAACAAGATTGCGGCCTACTATGGAAACTCCGGAATGTACAGACTGTACCGCATTGTCGAAATATTCTGCCAGAGGACCGAGCATTCCCCCCGACATGGCCTGAAGCTGTTCCTTGCGGGAGGCAATTTCCTTTTCAAGAGTCTCAAGTCCCTCCCTCAATTTGTCAATTCCGGAGCTGTTTTCCATTCCGCTCAGATCCCATGTCAGCCTCAGAAGCCGTTTTGATTCTGCTACAAGATCCGACACATTGGCCTCTTTTTCGGATTCATTGCCCTGCGCCTCCTCCTGTACATCTTCCCGGTTTGGCCTGATCGTCACAAAAAACAATGTACTTCGGGTGACATTGGGTTCCGGCCTGTTGTCTCTGGCAACGACCTGACAATTCAATATACTGCCGGGCTTCAAATCAAGTTCACTCAATTCCCACAATGTGGAAACATTCCATTCCCTGGAACCATCCGCCTTTTTAAGAAGCATGCTTTTACGATCGCCGCCTGACACAGAATACACAAGTTCAAGTGAAGCCAGTCCAAGATCATCTGCGGCATTGACGGAAAGCCGCAATGCCTCACCCATCTTCAAAAAAGATTCATCCGCCGGTTCGACAATTGTTATTTCCGGCGGCGCATCCTTGACTGCGTTCACTGTGACCGGAAAATCAGATTTGTGCCCTTCCCTGTCCGCAAGCCTGACAGTAAATACTCCCTCCGTCCCCGGATTTGCCTCAGCGGTGCGCCACTCATCCTTTTCTGTAAATAAAATATTGCTGCCGCCTGGAGTCACAAGCGTTCCACTGACAGCGCTGTCCAATTTCAATGAAACAGCAAGTTTTCCGCCCTCAAGAAGATCAATGACTCCGGGACCGTCCAGGGTTTTCACCTCAAGACCGGAATAGGCCGGTGGAACAGCGGAAACCCGCATTTCCATGAATGAAGGAGGAGTATATGCCTTCACTTTCATCCATTTGCTGGAAAGGTCCGGAGTAAAGACACGATAATCGAAATCTCCCGATACATCATAAAATGTAAACTTGAAATTCCCGGCTCCGTCAGGTTCCAGCCTGCTGCTTCCACTGTCCTCATCTGTCCTCCAGAATATATCGCCGACCTGTTCACCCCGTGCTATGCGGATCTTTACCGTATAGTCACTGTGCAGCGGCACATCCGGAACAGGAGCCGTTATGACTATGCCGGATTCATTTTTCAGCATGGCGGAACAGACGCCGGAAAATGCCTTCCAGCGTGGGGAAAGACAGCCAAGCTGTATAAATACTGCTGCCGCTAACAGGCGCCACAGAAACGGGATCCAGCCGTACCCGGGAAAAAGGGAATCAAGCCCCCGTTTCTCCGACTGCAATGTGGAATACACATCTTCAAGCAGTGCCTTTTCCATGGGACGAAGCTCCCGGCTAAGGGATTCCAGCTCCACAGCTGCCGCAAAGCTGTCCATATAATGAGGCCTGCATTCTTCCACATGAAGGGCCATTTTTTTGATACTGCGGTACTTGAGCATTCCACGGACTGCCGCAGTAAATGTTGCAATTATGCACAAAAGTATAAATCCAGCCCCGGCTATCAGCAGCGGGACTTCCCGCCTTGGCCAGTCAGCCCAGCCGGAAATCCGGAATACCGCGGCAAATGCAATGGCCCCATACAGAACAGCGCCTGCCGCGCTTTTCCTTTTCAAGCCATTTGCTATATGCTGAAGTGTGCTGCTGATATTCATAGGTAAAAATCCAATGCCGCTAAAATCATGAAAATACTTTTCCCTTTGCCATTTTCAAGCGCAAACATCCAATAATTGAACGGTTTTTTACCACGAATAAACATGAATAAACGACAATCTGTCACACCTCTCCCCAAAAATCCATTCGTGGTTCTTAAACTTTTATTCACTACAAAAAAAAATACATTTCAGTTTGCCAAAAATATTTCCCATACTATTTTGATTTTAATA
>JAZURH010000411.1:0-10482 GCA_045606125.1 Lentisphaeria bacterium
GGTCATCTGGCGCTTTGACTCGGCTATCTTCGGCCGCATAGCGGCGCAGACTGCCAAGCAGGTCATAATGCAGCGTCTTCATCAGGCTGAACGCCGCAATCAGTGCGGGCAGTTCAACGAGCAGATAATGCAGCTTCTCAGCGGAGAAGTCAAACATATAGACAGGGACGGAGTTGTTGTCAGTTTCGGCACAGCAGATGGAATACTTCCCAAGGACGAGCGTATTCCCGGTGAAAACTTTGAAGTTGGTGAAATTATAACCGTCCTTCTTCTTGATGTGAATCCGGAGAGGAATGGGCCGGCGCTCTCACTTTCCAGAAAGCATCCTGATTTTGTGCGCCGCCTGTTTGAACGTGAGGTGACTGAAATCGGAAGCGGCATCGTTGAGATACGCGGCATTGCCCGTGAAGCCGGCTACCGCACGAAGGTGGCGGTCTCCTCCAACGAGCCGCGCATAGACCCCATGGGGGCATGCGTGGGCGTGCGCGGATCCAGGGTAAGGAACATAGTGCATGAACTTGGCGGTGAAAAGGTGGACATCATAGAGTACAGCGATGATATTGCCACATATATCGCAAATGCTCTCAAACCGGCCCGTCTCAACAGTGTCAAGGTTGAGACTGCCAAGAAGTCACTGATCGTGAATGTGGATGAGGATCAGTTGTCTCTGGCGATCGGCAAGAAGGGGCAGAACACCCGTCTTGCCACCCGCCTTACAGGATGGCACATAGAGATAATCAAAAACAAGCCCCAGAACAATGCGCCGGCCGATGATTATGACTCCCAGCTCAAGCGGGCGATCAGCACCGTGTCCACCCTTGAGGGTGTGACCGAGGAGGAGGCCCGTGTCCTGGTGAACAATGGTTTTGTCAATATAGAGGGTATACTTGCCGCAGAAGAATATATTGACGATATGGCCTCGCTTCCGGGATTCACCCAGGAACGTGCCATCGCCATTATAGAGGCGGCGCGTACTGCATTGAAACGCTGAAAAATGTGTTCCCGGGCGTATTTGTCCCGGTGAACAGCGGTCGTGTGAGGTGTTTCTTACTGCGGCTGCATATGAAGCAGGGGTATTCGTTGGATAACATAACAGTTTATAGACAGGAGGTCGTGAAATGCCAGCTGGTGACAAAGTAAGAGTTTATGATCTTGCACGAGAATTGGGCTTGACAAACAAGGAGCTCCTGGCTTTGTTGGAGCGGGAGGGCTTTTCTGTAAAAAGTCATTCCAGTAATCTTGAGGCCGATGTGGCCAATATGATAAGGGACATCGTTATCGCGGACAGGCAGAAAGGCAAGGGCGCTGCTGCCCCGGCTCCTGAAAAACAGGAGGAAAAGCCCGCTTCCAGGACTGTGTTCAATCCTTTGCAGAGGCCTGCTGCCCCGGCTCCTGCTGCTGTGGTTGAAGAGGATGAAGAAGAGGAGGAAGGGGACGGTCCCCGGGAACTTCATCTGAAGACACCCATTACTGTTCGTGATCTGAGTACCGGTCTCGGCGTGCGTCCCAATGAGCTTATAACCAGGTTGATGGGCATGAATGTATTTGCGGCCATCAATCAGGTGCTTGATGAAGATATGGTTGTGAAGGTATGCAATCTTTACAACGTCAAGTTTGTCCGTCTTCGCAGGGAACGCCAGGCCGCTCCCGCAGAGGCTCCCCGGGAAAAGGCTGATGAAGAGGTACATGAGAACAAGGTGCCCCGTCCGCCTGTGGTGGTTTTCATGGGGCATGTTGACCACGGCAAGACTTCCATACAGGACTATATCCGCAAGACTCATGTCACTCAGGGTGAGTCCGGCGGCATTACCCAGCACATAGGTGCCAGCGTTGCGACAGTCGGTAAGCAGAACATTACTTTCCTTGACACTCCCGGCCATGAGGCATTCACCGCCATGCGTGCCCGCGGAGCTAATGCTACTGACGTGGCTGTCCTTGTTGTTGCCGCTGACGACGGTGTTATGCCGCAGACCGTGGAAGCAATCAACCATGCCAAGGCAGCCAAGGTTCCCATTATCGTTGCAATGAACAAGATGGACCTTCCCCAGGCCAATCCCAACAAGGTCATGGTGGGACTTCAGCAGCACGGCATACTTTCCGAAGACTTGGGCGGCGATGTGGCCATAATTCCCGTGTCGGCAAAGACAGGAAAGGGAATAACTGATCTTCTTGAGCGTATTCTTCTTGAAGCTGAAATGCTTGAATTGAGCGCTGATCCGGATGCACCTTTCAAGGGACTTGTTATCGAAGCGCAGATGGAGCAGGGAATGGGGCCGACTGCAAGTGTGCTCGTGCAGAACGGAACTCTCCGTGTGGGCGATATTCTTATATGCGGCCAGTGCTGGGGGCGTGTTAAGGCTCTTGTGGATGGACAGGGCAGGCGCATCGCCAAGGCTCTGCCTTCCACTCCAATACGCATCATGGGGCTGAATGCAGTACCGGAAGCCGGAGACATCATAGAAATATGTGAAAACGAACGTGAAGCCAGGGAAAAGGCTGATGAAGCAGCCAGGGAAGCGCGCCAGGAAAGCCAGCGTGTGGACCGACTTGCTTCCTTTGAGGATTTCTTCAGCAAGGCTGCACAGGAAGAAAAGCCCGAACTGAAGATCATTCTCAAGACTGACGTTCGCGGAAGTCTTGAGGCAATAGTTGACTGCATAGGCAAATTGAAGTCGGACAAGGTGACTTGTTCCGTAATTCACAGTGGTGTTGGCGAGATCACAGACAATGATGTTATTCTTGCTGCCGCATCCAATGCCGTTATTGTCGGTTTCCATGTCCGTGCGACTACCGGTGTCAACAAGCTTGCCAAGCAGAAGGGCGTTGAAATCAGGCTTTACGCCATAATCTATGAACTGCTTGAGCAGGTCAAGGACGCCATGCGCGGACAGCTTGCTCCCGAGGTCCATGAAAAATATCTTGGCCGTGCGGAGATCATGCAGATCTTCGAGAACAGCAAGGTGGGAAGAATTTGCGGATGCCGCGTGAACGATGGTGTGATCCGTGTGAACGCGAAGGCAAAGGTTTTCCGGGACAGGGAGCAGATATACTATGGTATCATCCAGAACCTGAAGCATTTCAAGGAAGACGTCCGGGAAATGAAGAGCGGAATGGAATGCGGTATCAAGCTGGACAATTTCGAGGAGTTCGAGGAGCATGACATGATAGAGGTCTACGAATCCGTGTCCGTAGCGCCTGAACTGTAAAAAGAACGATTGTACGGCCCGGTACGCAGCATGACTGTTTCCGGGCCGGTTTTTTAATGATAACTATTATGGGTAACGACAGATTACTGAGAGTCAATGAACTGCTCATGCGTGAGCTGGGAAATGTTTTCACCAGGGTCATCAGCCCTGCGGTTCCCGTGCTTGTCACTGTGACCGGCGTGAAGACCGCCATAGACCTCCGTGACGCCACGGTGTTTGTAAGCGTTTATGGAAAGGCAATGGCCAAGCGCGAAGTTATTGCGCTTCTTGAGCGCAGGCGTGCGCTTATTCAGGCTGAACTGGCGAAAATGGTTGTGCTGAAATATACGCCGAGGCTGCATTTCAAACTGGATCAGACAGCGGAAAATGCGGACAGGGTGATGCACATCCTCAATGAATTGGATATGGAAGGCGAAAAGGACGGCGGAGATGGAGAAGATACCGCCAAATGATATAAGCGGCATACTTCTGGTCGACAAGCCTGTGGACTGGACCAGCCAGGACGCCGTGTCCTGCATCAAGCACCGTTTTCATCTTAAGAAGGCGGGGCATTGCGGAACCCTTGATCCAATGGCTACGGGATTGCTGGTGCTTCTCTTCGGCAAGTGTACAAAACTTCAGGACAGCCTGATGGCGGGGGACAAGGTGTACCGTGCTACCATGCGTCTTGGCGTGGAGACTGATTCAGAGGATTCAACAGGCAATGTAATTGCTGAACATTCTATTGAGGGAATTACAGAAGAGGCTGTGCGTAATGCCGCATTGTCCCTTACCGGTGAAATCTCCCAGATTCCTCCCATGGTGTCTGCGATAAAGAAAAACGGCAAGAAGCTTTATGAACTCGCGCGCAAGGGAATATCTGTTGAGCGTGAACCGCGGAGAATCAGCATATTTTCTATAGATATCACGCGCATGGAATTGCCTTATGTGGATTTTACTGTGCATTGTTCCAAGGGCACCTATGTGCGTACGCTTTGCGCCGATTGGGGAAAGATTCTCGGATGCGGTGCCTGTATGACAGCGTTGCGCCGCACGAAAAGCGGAAGCCATTCCGTGGACGATGCCTTCACCATGGATGAAGTGCGCAGCTGGGAACTGGAAAAGTTTGTCTCTGTCTTGAGGGAGGATTAATGCCCTGTACATGGACAGATTTGCTGGAGCGGCTCAGTATCTGCGGGCAGACTCCGCGTGTTGCAGTCGCATTGGGGGTCTTTGATGGAGTCCATGTGGGACATCAGGCTATATTGTCTGAATTGACCGGGGCGGCCGAAGAGACAAATGCCGTACCAGTTGCCCTTTTTTTCTCTCCTCATCCGAGAGATGTACTGTTTCCTCCCGGACCGAAGTATCTTACATCCCCGGAATGCAAGAGTGAACTGCTGTGCCGTTACGGCGCTGAATATTCTGCCGTAGTTGAGTTTGACCGTGAACTTGCCTCCCTGGATGCGGAGGAATTTCTTGAAAGGTATTTTCTGTCCTGCGGTGCTGAAGTGACGGCGTTTTGTGTCGGGAGCAACTGGCGTTTCGGCCGGGGGAACGCCGCCGGTACTGTTGAACTTGAAAAATGGGCAGCGGCTCATGGCAGGCAGGCCAGGATCGTCTCATGTGTTGAACTTGGCGGCGAAACGGTAAGCAGCACCAGAATACGCGCCATGATTGAAAAAGGTGACCTTGATACAGCCGCCCTTTTGCTCGGCAGGGATTTTGCCGTATCAGGCACTGTGGTACACGGAAATGGAATAGGGCGCCGGATAGACTGTGCCACCGCCAATATTGTTGATGACAGGCATATTCTGCCGCCAGAGGGCGTATATGCGGCGGATGCTGAATTGGACGGGCGCCGCATACGGGGCATTGTCTATGTGGGAAAGGCACCTACAATAAGAGGTGATTCAGGTCCGCCCTGGGTCGAACTGCATTTGTTTGACATAGAGGAAGATCTTTACGGAAAGTTTCTCTCAGTTTCTTTCTTGCGTTTTATACGCCCCAGCATAAGATTCAGCTCTCCGGAGGAACTGGGCAGGCAGATACAGCTTGATATTGCCGCTGCCAGAGCCCTTTGAATGTTTCCCCTGGAGCTGTACCTGATTTAATAGTTTCTCCAGTCAAATACCACGCCCAGAAGGTCCGGATCCCTTGCAGATATTCTTTCATATATCTGAGGACAGTCGGATGGGTCGGCTGTCATGGTATGCAGTTTTTTACTTTGGAGCCGCCCGGCGGCCATGAAACGCAGCAGTACGGCCATGTCTTCCGCCATGGTCCATATTCCGGGGCGGCGTTCGTGAAGCGGTCGTGCCATGTTATGAGCCCCCAGTACAGTGATTCCAGGACGGTGCACGAGATTGTAGAAATCAATATTTTCAGTGGCAGTGCGTGAGCATCCTACAAGGGAAATGCGTCCAAATGGTGCAGTCAGTTTAAGTCCCTGGACGACTGCCTGGGGATTTCCCGTTACTTCTATGACTGAATCTGCGCCTCTGCCTTCTGTAAGTTCCCGTACTTTTTCCTCAAGACGGTCCTCATCCGGCGAGAATGCCGCATCCGCACCGGATTCCAGGGCTATGTGCCGGCGTTTTTCATTGTAATCAAGTGCTATTACGGGAAAGCATCCTGAAAGATGTGCAGTCTGCACGGCGAACTGTCCGAGAAGTCCAAGCCCCATGACCATTAGTGACTCCCCGAAATCCGGACGACAGCGGCGTACTCCCTGAAAGCCCATGCACCCGACGACACAGTATACGGCTTCTTCCGAAGGTAGTGTGTCATCCATGATTTTCACCACATCGCAAGCCGGCATTTTCTGGAAGCTGCTGTGTGTGCTGTGATAGCACAGGCAGCGATCGCCTTTTTTCACATTTGTTACATCGGATCCTGTTTCCAAAACTGTTGCCACGGCACTGTATCCAAGTGTGATGGGGTAGTTGATTTTACCGCGATTGATTTCGCCCTTGAGGCATGCAAATTCGGTTCCCGGCGAGATCAGGGTGCATATTGTTTTCAGCAGTACCTGATTTGGTGCAAGACTTTCATCAATGTGCCTGTCGCAGAGGGCGGCCTTGTCTTTGCTGATAAACTGTATAACTTTTGTATTCATGTTTTATCCCGGGTTATTCAGTGAACAGTTCGTCCTCTATTGCGTTTCTTATTACAAGTATGTATCTTGCCTTGTCCAGGGGATCGGCAGAGCGCCTTGGTGCAGTTGCTCCAAGCTCAACTGGGCATTCCCTGTATCCATGCAACCTGACATTCATAGCTCCTTTCCCCCCGGTGATCATTGCCAGAGTGGTAGCGTATTTCAGGCTTGTGCTTACAGGAAGCATTGCCTTTAGAGTAACTCTGTTTTCCATGGTTTCCGTACCTGTGACTTCGCCTCTCATTGTACTGATGTCGCTTATCACCCGTCCCACATTTTCAGCCGGAATGATGAATGTGGCGTCCAATATGGGTTCAAGAAGCACGCTTCCTGCATTATGGAGCGCATTCTGTATTCCCATGGGTGTGGCCACGACGAAATCAAGTGGATGGGTATGTTCCAGGTGGTGTTCGCCTGATATCAGAGTTATCTTTACATCTGTTACTTCCCATCCCAGGCGTCCCTGCTTCAGAGCTCTGGGAATGGTATCCTGCACCTGATGCTGGTATTTTGCCATGATGTCTTTAAAGGGGACTTCAGATACAAATGTGACGCCGCTTCCTCTCGGAGCCGGTTCCACCCTGAATGTCATAATCGCCCAGCATGGTTTCGGCATGGTGTAGTCTATGAATCCGGTGGCAGTCGTCCGTACCGTTTCCTTATATATCACTGAGGGTTCGGAAAAGGAGGCTGCCATGCCGAAGCGTGTTTTCAGGATTTCTTCCATCACTTCCAGCTGCACCATGCCCATCAGGCTCATCTGCAGCTGGTCCAGCGACCTGAAATATGTCACTTGAAGCATGGGATCCTCTTCAGCAAGCTGACTGCAGGCGGCCCGGAGGGCGTGCATGTTTTCCGGTTGGTCCGGCGTTATGCTTACCCTTATCAGAGGTTCTCTGAGCATTCCTGGAGCTATTTTGCGCGGCAGCAGTCCGGCATTTCCGAAGACATGGCCTATGGGTAGGTCTCCCAGACCGAATATGGCGCCTGTCATGCCTGCTTCAAGTGCTCCGGCATCCTTTCCCGCCTGATCCCGTATCCTGGTGATCTTACGCAATATTTTTTTGCCGTCGGCGCCTGTGCCTGTTTCGACTTCCATGCGGTTTTCAAGTTTCCCGCCGAACATACGCACTTCAAGTCCCCGACCCATTGTTCTGTCCTGGAAACTTGCAAAAACGACACCGCAAAGTCCCCTGTCATCAGCTGTGGGCGGCGGAAGGTACTCAACCGCCGCGTCCAGCAGTTCCGGAACGCCCTGGTCCTTCAGTGCGGAACCGCATAGTACGGGGTGGATAATGCCGCCCGAGGCAAAATCAGCGAATCTTTTGCGCAGCAGATCCTCCGGCAGGATGCCGCCTTCAAGATAGGTTTCCAGCAGTCTGTCATCATGAGCGCACACCAGTTCGGTTATTTCGTCAATGGCGTCAGGCATGGCAGCGTCCTGTGTCAGCAGAGTTTTTATTTGTTTGAGTGCGTTCTGCGGCGAGGCCCCGTCCCTGTCGCATTTGTTGAGGAAGAATAGAAATGGTATAGACTGTTCTTTCATTGCCTTGAAGAGCACTTCTGTCTGTGGCTGGACGCCGTCCATGGCGTCAACAAGCAGTATAGCTCCGTCCAGTGCCCATAGAGAGCGTTCTATTTCTGAAGAGAAATCCGCATGTCCGGGAGTATCGATAAGATTAAAAGTGATTCCCTTCCATGTGAATGACACTCCTGTCGCCTTGACCGAAATGCCTCTGCGCTGTTCTACCGGCAAAGTATCTGTATGCGCTGTTCCCGAATCAACACTTCCCTGCTGGCGTATGGTTCCGGAATGGAACAGTATTCTTTCTGTCAGTGTCGTTTTTCCTGTGTCAACATGTGCAAAAATGCCTATGTTTCTTATGTTTTCCGCAACGCTTTTCATACAGTTAATTTCCCTTGAAATGGCTTGTTGGCGCTAATATAGGATGCAGAGCCGACTGGGCAAACTTTGTTTGGTAAAAAGAACAGGTAAAAAGAACTGAGTATTGTAAAATTTGCAATCTGATAGAACAGTTTATATAGTTGATTGTAATAATGTAGAATATGGAGTTGTTTGTGCGGCGTAACATGGCATTGATTGCATTGCTTTGACAGATTATGTCAGTTGTAAAGTTTATAGAACTCAGTTATCGTCTTGAAAAATACATAAGCGACCGTGGAATTACCGGCCGTTTGCCCGGTCTTTATAAATTGTCCCGGGAACTTGGTGTCAATCATGTCACCCTTTTCAAGGCTATGCATTATCTTGCAGAGCAGGGTAAACTTGAGATAGTTCCCTGTCGCGGTACCTATGTAGTGAATCCGAATCGTGAAAAGCGTAATTATCGTGCAGTTGGTGTTGTTGGTTATTATTATTCTGCCGATGAGGATGCTGTATTGTTTAATGCTTTGAACCGTCAGTTTTCTTTGAATGGATATCGTGTGCTCCACATAGCAAGTTCCCCGCAACTTCTTGCTGAAAAACCTGAACTTTTCCTGCATTTTCCAGTTGATGGATTTATATTTGTGGGAAGCAGCTTTTCAAGCGAGATCGCAGAGGTACTTAAGTCTTCAGGTATACCGGCGATATGTACAGTGAATGAAAACTTTTCTGAGTTCAACCAAGTCGGTATGGACCATGTGGAGGCTTATTCCAGAGCAATAAGAATGCTGAAAGAATCCGGTTGTCGCAGAATTGCCTATGCAGGATGGCATAGGAATAAGGATTTCCAAAACTACATAGACAGCATAAGGAATGTTTTTGAAGAAGAACTTGGCGGGGATTTTGATCCGGGATTTTTTGTAGTTGGCGATAGTGAAATGTATTGGGAAAAATATGGAGAAGATTATCATAATGTTTTTTCAAAGGCAATATTTTCCAAATGGTCTTCCAATCCGCCTGATGCCATTATATCATACGAGCAGGTGTGCTGCCGAATGAAAGAGTATTTCCCGCACGCGGTTACGGTTTCGTTTTCATCTTTGAAGCCTGTTCTTGGTGTGGACTGGTATTTTTGCGAGGATTATGAATCTGTGATCAGTCTTGCAGTAAAACGCCTGCTGGAGATATTTGCAGGCGATAAAAGCGTGACAGTTCAGATTGTCAAATTTGTGTATAGAACTCAAAATGTGTATTTGTACAATAACGGGGGACAAAAATGAGAAGAAAAATGTTTTTGCTATCGGTTATTCTGTTTTTTACGGCAGCTTGCCTTTATGGAGGTGATTTATTTAAGTTTGTACATGAAGGCAAGGCTAATGTGTGTATAGTGATGCCGGAAAATCATATACCTTCTGAAAAATATGCGGCTGAGGAGTTGGCCGGGTATCTTGAAAAGGTCACAGGAAGTAAATTTTCATTTTCAGGCAACGGCAGGAATGGTGTCGTGCGTCTTGTATATGAGCCGTCTTTTGGAAAGGAAGAATGGGAGTATGCCGTAAAGGACGGTGAGTTTGTAATACGGGGCGGTCGTCCAAGAGGTGTATTGTACGGCGTATACGAGTTTCTTGAGAGGGAGGCTGGTGTGCGATGGCTGACGGAAGATGCGGAATATGTTCCGCGCAATCCGTCCTTTGCAGTTTTAAACGGCCTGAAGCGTCGCGGCAAACCGGCATTTGCGTGCCGTTGGATTTATGATATGCCTCATGTCGGTTGTGAAAAACACTACAGTTTCCGTACCCGTGCGCGTTTGAATGTATATGAGGAGCCAAAGGACGGTGGAGCCCGTTACGGATATATAGAACGCATGGGAAGTCCGGGCGGATGCCATACATGCTATGATTACTCTAAAGATTTCCCGGATGAATATTTTTCTCTTTCTCCTGCCGGCAAAAGACAGCGTGCCGTAGGCGGAGCCGGCCCCGGTGGAGTCTGCTGGAGCAATACTGAGGTACAGAGGCTCTTTACAGAAAAACTTCGCAGATATATTGACAATGACCGGAAGAGTGCAGTTAAAACCGGTTGCTCCATTCCCATGTACTACGATATATCATGCAATGATACAAGCGATACCTGTCATTGTCCTGAATGCCGCAAGATAGCGGCGAAGCATGGCGAAAGCGGCTTGTTTCTGCATTTCCTGAATTCAATAGCCAGAGGCGTGGCAAAGGATTATCCTGATGTTACAATAATTTCAC
>JAZURH010000412.1:0-5050 GCA_045606125.1 Lentisphaeria bacterium
ACAGCAAGCTGCATCTCCTTGGCTCACAGAGCGACAAGGCTACGATCCGTCTTTTATAAGACGCTGCTCCAGTCGCCAGTTCTCTATTTCACTGTGATTGCCGGACAATAGCTCGCCCGGCACCGCCATGCCGTCAAAAACAGCAGGACGGGTGTAATACGGATACTCAAGAAGGCATCTGTCAGAAAAGGACTCCTCTTCCGAAGATTCGTCATCCCCCAGCGCACCGGGAAGAAGACGGACCACCGCATCGGCTACTGCCGAAGCGGCCAGAACCCCATTGGTCAGAACAAAGTCACCAAGGGATATCTCATCGTCAAACAGACTCTGGCGAGCCCGTTCGTCCAAGCCTTCATAGTGACCGCAAAACAGTATCAGATGTTCCATGCAGGACATCTTCACTGCAAGTTCCTGGTTGAATCTCCGCCCTTGAGGGCACATAAGAACCACCCGGGAACCCGGTTTTCTCAAGTCATCCAGACATCTGGATATCACATCCGGGGCAAGAAGCATTCCTGCTCCGCCACCGAACGGTGTGTCGTCAACCGTCCGCCTGGCATCCACCGCATAATCACGGAGATTAACATGCCTCAGCGTTACAACTGACCTGCGCTGCGCCCTGCCCATTATTGACTGGCTCAACAATGCCCGGCTCATTTCGGGAAAGAGGCTGACTATGTCCAAAAGCATTGTCTTTAAAGCAAGCGGGTGAGAAGAGTATCGGGACGAGGCCGCTCTTCAGGTCAATCAACTATATCCACGGTTGCCTTCAGGCCGAACTTTGCCGCCGTTCCGCTCACAAGGATGCGGATAGCCGCAATAATTCTGCCGTTGCGTCCTATCAGTTTACCGGCGTCTTTCTTTTCGCAGTTTATCATCACTACCTGGCTGCCATCCTTCCCGGCAATTTCAACGCCGAGCATGTCCGGTTCATCCACAAGCGACTTTGCGATAAAAAGCACCATCTCCTGAAGGCGATTCATCAACTTTTCCTCTTCCTCCGGCGCAAGATGCTGGACTTCAGAAGTCCTGGGAGCATGCTGCACACGCTTTCCGCCGCGGTTTCTGCCTCCACGGCTGCGCTTTGTACGCGTTTCAGCGCCTACTGCTTCCTGAACACCAGCGGCTTCGGGTTCCACAGCCACTTCTGCCACCGGCACATCAGCAGCGTCCACTGCTTCCTTAGAAGCTTCGGACGAGAAGAGTTTCTTGAAAAGTGAAAAGACCATAGTGCAATTCCTGCGTCAGAACTTATTCAGCAGGGGCTGCTTCCTTGGCAGGGGCGTTCTTGGCGCGCTTGATGATGGCTTCGACTGTCTCGCTGGGCTGAGCACCAACGGAAAGCCAGTAGTTTGCGCGGTCCAGATCGATCTTCTCGTCATTGTGACGGGGATCGTAGTAGCCCAGGATCTCGATGAAACGACCATCACGGGGGCTGCGAGAATCAGCTACAACAATACGGTGGCAAGCTGCGTTGAGCTTACCGGTTCTGCGAAGTCTAATTTTTACTGACATTTCTCTTTCCTTAAAAACTTTGGACACCGTCCATACCCCTGTACACCCGCACAGGTTATAAAAAACATGAGTCCGTAATATAACGGACAAAAGCGTTTTTGCAAATCACAAAGCCGTACTTAATGCCTTATGCAGTGCAATTCGGCACAGGACCATCCCCGCCGGATCACAAAATCATTAAAAGACAACTCAGCGATAGCCCTTGCTGCGCATTGTCTCAGCAAGCACCATCCTGAACTTCTCCATATCCTCACGGGTCGGCTTCGATGAATCTTCCGCCAGCTCAAACTCAAGTTTTCCCTGCATGACAAACCATTCGCCCTTCGCGCCTGAGGAAAACTCAACTGTTCCGTTAAGATCGCATCCGGGACGCTGTATGGGGCTTATGTCTACCTTTGTAGTGCCGTCAAACGCTTCCTGACGCAGTTTGGCAGCCCGCTCCTGGAATATTCTCTGAAGTTCCACCTGAAAAGCCTGTATATCATCCTCGTTGGGCTGTTCTTCAGCATCTTCGGGAAGATTAAATCCAAGGCGGCCCATGCGGTCCATAAACCAGCCGCAGCTGATTCCGGACATGAAGCGCACCGTGCCGGACATTGCGGCGCCCGGCATGGGCTCCTCATCCAATGTTACAACAGTATCCGGGACCTCCCCATCTTCGGCACCGTCCGATTCTGCGGCAGGATCCTGCCCGTCATCCCCGTTTTCCATCAATGCAGCAGTCGCATCCTGCTGCATTGACTCATCTTCTGTGCTCTGTTCCTGTTCAGCAGAAGTCTCGTCCTTTGCAGGCTGCGCCTTGGTCCTGTCCTGATTTTCCCATTCCACGGGAAGCGTTGCCGCCAGCATTCTCAGGTCAAGATATGTCATGCGTATGCCGAATTCCTCTGCCAGCGCATGCTGCACATCGGAAAGTGACATGCCCTCGTTCAGTTTTTCACGGATAAAAATATCCCGTTCTTTCGTATCCATAAGATCAACACCGGATTTTAATTGCTTTGACCAGCCGCCGTTTCAGCAAAGTGGCAGCGACGCAGCGGCAGCAGCCTGACCGTGGCGCTTTTCACGCTCATCGGGCTCATAGAAGTTCAATCCCGCATATTCCGGGAACTCATCAGCTAAGATTTCCTTTGCCTTGCGGAGTATGATGGCACCGCCTTCACCGGTCATGACACGGCCCAGGACTTCAATATGCCTGATCTCTTTGTAGAAATCACAGTATCCGGCAACTGTATAGCCGAAATACACGCCGATCGTCTCATAAATCTTGCGGGCCCGCTCATCTCCCTGAAGCATAAGTTCCTGGACCCTCTTGAGGCGCAGGGGGAATGCATCCGGAGCTATGTCGGGCATGTCTATACCGGCGGCAATGATAAGCCGGGCAACAGCCTGCTGTGAGAAATAGTTGGCGCCCACACCGAAGTCCCTGGACCACTCATCTACAGCGGCACGGGGATTGTAGTCCACCGGAGCAAACGCAAGTTCATTCATCCAGCCCTTGATGGCCTTATTGGAATCCACATAGCCGGCAGCCAGGGACGAACCCATGGCAATACCAAGAACGCAGCCGTCATTCAAGGCAATGGCTCCCGCCAGAGCAGTCACATCACCGTCGTTCTCAAGGCGCAGAGGAATGCCCCATTCCTTCTGAATATTCTTGAATATAGGTGCCGCTTCGGCATCAAAGCGGGAACGGGGTGTGATTCCACGGAAAAGCGAGGCAACGCGGACGCGGCCGTCCACATAAACGCCGGCCGATGAACCGCCGATACCCTTGACTTCAGCATCCGGATCAACGGACTTGATAACACGCTCGGCCTCCCTCAGGACCCAATTTATCTGGTCATAATGGAACTTTATGTCGGTCTGGGGCTTGGGGTCCCACACATATTCTTCGCTGAGCAGCGGTTCGCCGTCTTCCTTCAGCGCCAGTTTTCCATCCTTCACAACCGCCACCTTGCGATCGCTTGCACCCAGGTCAAAGCCGATGCGCCATCCCTGCCAGTCCAACTTGACTGCGGCACCGTCTCCGTCAAAGGCAGCCGGTACATCCCCGGGTGTCGCAGCATAGACGATCTGCATTTCACGCTCGTAGGTCTGATCTCCCCAGAATTCGGCATCAAAGGCGCGAATGCCGGTATCGGAATAGCATGCCTGAAGGTAATGCACTATCTCCTCGGGGCCGTGGATAGTGACCTTCCATCCGCCATACTGCCAGAGAAGAAACTTCACAATGCGTTCAACATAGAAAAAGTTGGCAGCAGCCTCCGGATGGGAGGAAGCATACACGCGGGTATCAAAGCGTGACACCCGGTTCTGGTCGCGTTCAACTGCGATCAGCAGAGGAACTGCGCTGCCGGATGCATCAACATCAGCAAGGAATGAACGGTTTGCAAGCACTGCCGGCCTGAAATCCGGATCGAGCACCGGAACATGCTTGGGTTTGACAAGTTTGAACTGGCTCTTCATTTCGTATCTCCTGTAGTTTATATATTTAAAGGTAACTTCAAAATATCTGCTTAAAAAAGTCTTTGTGGATAAATGCCCTGCTCTGTTAATTCGGCAATCCTGGATGCCACCTTGGCTCTGTCTTCTCCATAGGTCATGCCGAACCATTTTTCCGGACTGTCAAGCACCTTGACCTGACACTTGCCATCATGAACAAGTTCATCCACAACAGAAGGTATGTAGAATTCCGCACCCTCAGCATCTATCCGCTCACGCAGAAAAGCACTGAAAAGCCTTTCAATGTGCGTGAACACATCAGGATGAAAGCCCCAGAAGTTAAGAGAGACAGGTTCATCCCCGGTAAGAATGGCGGGACTTGCACCATCACCGCACCGCACGGCACCATTGAAAGGTTCCACGCCGCCCCGTTCAACAACACTCAGAAGACGGCCGCTGCCGTCAACAGACGCCACGCCACGGGAAACCGTGCCATTTTCAGAAAGCGTATTGGCTAACTTGAATGCAACCATGGAATACAGGCCGCCGCTGCATTCGCTTAAAAGAAAATCAGCAAGAAGACGATAACTCTCAAAACCGTAGAAATCGTCTGCATTTATCGCAGCAAAAGGCACATCAACCACATTTCTGGCGGCACGTATTGCATGACCTGTCCCCCATGGCTTGCGCCTGCCGGCGGGGCATGCAAAACCCTCTGGCAAATCATTCATATCCTGTATGACATAATCCATCCGCACCTTGCCAGACAGCGAGGCAAAATGCTCGCGCAGCGGCTCTTCAAGTTCCGGCCTGATAACAAGAACAATCTGGTCTAAACCTGCACGCAACGCGTCATAGATCGAATAATCAAGAACAAACTCGCCATTCTTTCCAACCGGATCCATCTGCTTTATACCGCCGTAACGGCTGCCAAGTCCGGCTGCAAGAACAACCAATGCAGCATGAGCCATAAAGAACCTCCGGGCAAAACACCCTTTCAAGAAGCCCCGCTTATGCGGAGCAGACCCTCCTTATTTGGCGTAATCCACAGCACGGCTCTCCCGTATGATGGACACCCTCACCTGTCCCG
>JAZURH010000413.1:0-5508 GCA_045606125.1 Lentisphaeria bacterium
ATGGCTACGATCCGACTTTCCTTCATTTCCTGCCGTCCCCAATACCGGGCCGGCGCATCCAGAAGAGCGGTTACCTGTTCCTCGCTGAGGACCACCGGCAGACGGCGTCCCGTTCGCATTCCACCTACCAGGGAAAAAGGATTCATTTCAACAGCATTCTCACGCATAAGATGCCTGAAAAAAGAACGCATGCAGGAAAGTTTTCTGTTGATACTGCTCTTACCCACGCCGGCCTCACTTAAATACATGCCATGATGCCGCGCAACTGTGACATCCACAGAGGCCCAGTCATAGCCGCCTGAGTTCCTGTATTCGGGATGAAGACGCACAAACTGGGCAAGATCAAGCAGGTAACTTGACACAGTGTGTTCCGATGACTGCCGTTCATCGCGCAAATAGCGCACAAAAGCCTGCACATGATCATCCCCGGCGAGAAACTCCCGTTCCTCGTCCAGGTCCTCTGCAGACACTCTGACCTTCTTTTCAGTCGATGACGCCATTATTCCACCGGATATGTCCTTCACATCATTTCGGCTCTCAAATCCAGTACATTTACACCGAGCCAATATCCCATTTCCATAACACGCAGCGCCTTCAATCTGTCTCCCGGCAGCGTCGCGGGAACGGGCACTGCACCCATTGCAACTGCACGCCTGCAAAGAAACTCAAGCATGCGGGGCGAGTATTCTCCCAGGAAAATTATCTTTCCGGCTTTTCGTGGAAGCATTTCAGGTACAAGAAGTTCCGGAAGGGTACCGGGCACGGCAACCACAGAAATGACTTCTGCATCCGGATATTTACGGACAGCGCAATCAAGGGCCGCTCTGTCTCCCAGCGCATCCATAATGAAAACCGGGCCGTTTCCGGACGGCAATTTCAATTTTCCATCCAAAGCGACTGCCAGTACCGCCCTGTCCTCACCTGCAAACACTGATTTTCCGGAGGCCCTTGGCACTACACTGCCGGAAGCATCAATTATCTTAAAAGACAATTCATTGAAAACATCCTGTCCCGCAACTGTAAACTTCATTGCCACCCGCCTTGTACCATCAGAGGGAGCAAGCATAATACGGGGAGCCCTACCTGACACCTGCATGCCTTCCTCATGCAGCAGCAAACCATCGTTTCTTTCATATCTTATTTTCAACGATATTTCTTTGAAAAAAGCTGCAGCCCTTGAAGGATAATCAAACTCAAGCCCTACCTCAAGTTTCTTTCCAGTCCTCCAGACATTATCCAGATATCCGATACGGGCTCTTGTATCAGTTCTGCGTCCAGGCTGGACAAAGCGCAGCCCGTCGGAAACACCGCCCGGAACTATACTGCCGTCTTTCATTCTGGAAAGACTCGCCCCTGTCTGGACGATTAAAATACTGTCTGCCGCTTTTGCGGGCGGCATTTTCTCAAAGTCAGGCGACACAGAATGTCCTTCCTTGAAAACCATTACTCCCGGCAGTTTTTCGCTGGGTCTCTGCACCACAAAAAGCTGAAGTGAATGAACTCCTTCCGTCAGATGCACACTGCCAAACTTCTCCATCCATGCTGCGGCAGGAACCCCGTCAACAAAAACAGCAGCACAGACTTCGGTGCCGGTAAGGGCAAAACTGTATTTCATATCGTTTTCAGCCCTGAACACAGCACTCCACATAAGAAAGGCGGCTGTATGCGGCTGGGGTTTTTCCGGGAATTTCCATTCGGCAGGACATTCGCCGAATGATGACACTTCCGCCCTGCTCTTTCCCGGAGCATTGAAGATCCTGCGTATCTCCATGGCCGTAAAAGGACGCGCCGTAATGCTGCGCACCGTACGGGAAACTTCCACACCACCGCACATTGCGGCTGCACATAACAAAAAGAATAAAGCAGCTGCTTTCATATCACGCATTCACACTCAACAATACCACTGCCGCACATCCCATGACCAGCGCGAACACCTTGCGCACATCAAGCTTCTCCTTAAGGAAAACACAGCTCAGAATCATGGTACCAAGAAAACTCATCTGGGCAATGGGATTGACTACACTTGCATTGCCGCACATGTTCATTCGCGCCATAAACACTATTATGCCGGTGACAAACGCACCGGACACACCACCTATCTTCAGTTCCCGGGCTGACGGCAAACTGAGACGCCGTTCCTGGACCAAAGTTATAACAATTCCCCCAAGAGCCCAGAAAAGACCGTTTATCATGGCCACTCCGTTCTCCTCGGCGCCGCAGCTGAAACCGTATTTGTAGGCAAGGCTCATGCAGGCCCGAAGAAAGCAGGCTATGACCGCCATGGAAAATCCAAGCACAGCCCCTTTCCCGCCGCCGACACCGCCCCGGGGCACAAAGGCAAGTATGGCGCAAAATGCGCAGACAATGCCGCTGATAAGAGTCCATCCAAGAGGTTCATCGAGAAAGAAATGCGCACCAAGGACCACCAGCACCATATTAAGCCTGAATATAGTGGAGCATACACCTGCCGCCTGATGGCGCATTGCCTCTATGACAAGAACATTGGAACTCAGGGACATGGCACCTGCAACGCTTCCCCACAGCAATGTCATCTTAAGGTCTCCGCTCCCTTCCGGACGTCTGAACAGGGCATAGAAAAGAACCATAACCCAACCGACTATACTGACGAACATACCGCAGGACCTGCGCCCGGAACCGCTGCTGGAGAACAGTTTGAATATGAAGTCGTTTACCGCCGCAAAGGCAAGACAGCACAAGGCGTATATGATTCCCATGGGTTGCTTTTCCTGTTTTCCATTCACCGGATACTTTAATCATGCACTGCAGAAATGCCATTTTTTCACACTCCACGCACATATGGGAAAACATAAATCCACTGCCTTATAAATCAAGCAAAACACTTGATTTATGGGCTTATTACATTAAACTATTGAGATTAGTGCAGGCGTTGCCGCACCCGGTAATATCCTGCGTTTTATGTCTGTTTAACTGTTAAAGGTAATATCTGCTTATGATAATGGTCCTCGGCATGGTGTGGAAAATACTTTTCATAGTATTTTTCTTTGGTTTCTGCATTTTCATACACGAGTTCGGGCATTTGCTGGCCGCATTGTGGATGGGACTGCATGTGGAAAAATTCTCCATAGGCTTCGGCAAAAAAATATGGGGATTCAAACGCAAGGGCGTGGAATATGTCGTAAGCATCCTGCCCTTCGGCGGCTATGTATCTCTGCCGCAGCTTGATCCGGTAGACAATCCAAAGGCATCCGACGGCACGGAACTGAAATCTTCTTCACCCATGGCAAGACTGGTCACTGCCTTTGCAGGTCCCTTCTTCAATGTACTCTTCGGTTTTTTCCTGGCGACCATAATGTTCTTCGTAGGCCTGAAGGAGGCGCCGCCGGCTGAATCATGCGTAGTCACAGCGGTTCCAGCCATGCTGCCTGTATATGGCGACGGGATCGATGTCACTGATGAAATAATCGCAGTTGACGGTGTGAAGACGGACAAGTTCCTGGAAGAAATCTGCGGAAAGATGGATCCGGAAAAAGCACCTGAAGAACTTCAGGTGACTATAAAAAAAGGTGATGGCGAAGAAACACAGGCACTTAAAATCAAACCCAATCCCGAATGGACAGCAGGGTTGAGGGCCGGGGACAGAATCATAAAGGTAAACGGCAGAAGTTTCACCAAAGGCCGGGAGGAACTGAACAGCGAATATGTCTACAATGACGCACCTGAAGTAAGCCTCACATTCATCCGCAGTGGAAAAACACAGGATATTTCATACACACCCGAGCGCAATCCCCTGTACGAAGGTCTGGCAGTGCCGTTTTTCGCAGCGGCCAATCCAATCGCCATCTTCGACATAAGAAAGGGTTCTGACGCTGAAAAAGCAGGATTGCAGCCTGGAGACCAGATACTTCAGATCGACGACCTCAATGTCACAGGAGCACAGCAGTTTGCTTCCGAATTCGCATTGCGGGCAGGAGAAAAAATAACACTGACAGTTGCCAGAAAGGGGCAGAATATCCCCATACCATTCGATACGGGAAAAGAAACTTCCATCAGCGATTTCGGCATTTTCTTTTCCGTGATCGTATCAGGATGCCTGGATGGATATCCGGCTCAAAAGGCCGGCATTAAATTCGGAGACAGAATAATCGCGGTGGACGGCAGAGAAGTGACCGATGCGGCCACTCTTACGGAAATACTCCGTGAAAGCAAAGGCATGCCGCTTGAACTGCGCATTCTCAGGAATGGCAAAGAAATCATCATAAAGGACCTTAAAGCAGAAGAACACGACCTGAATGGCAAGAAAACATGGATAATAGGAGTAACACTGTCAGACGGTGTCTCCAAGATCATCGCGCATCCCTCACCATGGGCCCAGTTCTCCAGGATCGTATCCCAGACAGGCCGCACTCTTTCTCTGCTGTTCTCCCCGATAACATCCAGGATAAGCGGCAGGGAAGGCAGTTCCTCCGGCGTAAAGGTAGAACACATGAGCGGCCCGTTGGGCATAGTGCTTATGCTCTGGTACTCACTGAAAAATGACGGATTGAGAGGGGGAATGGCACTGATAATCCTTATAACCTTCTCACTGGCAATAATGAATCTGCTGCCCATACCGGTTCTGGATGGAGGGCACATGCTGTTCGCCCTGATAGAAATGATAATCCGCAGACGCCTGCCTCCCCGTTTCCTTAACATACTCCAGAATGTATTCGCATTCCTTCTGATAGGAATGATACTTTACATAACATTCTTTGACGGACGGCGGGTGTTCAGGCTGGCCAAAGCAAGAGGAAGCGCGCAGAACAAGCAGCAAGTACAGGTCCGGCAGACACAGGATGCCGCTGGAAAAAATATTGAGCAAAAACAGCCGGAGATTGACAAATGAAGGCTCTTTTCCAAATAGCAATAGACGGTCCAGCAGCCGCAGGAAAGAGCACAGTGGCCAGACTTGCCGCCGCCAAACTGGGGGCGTTCTATGTCAACACGGGCGAAATGTACAGAACCATAGCCCTGGCCTGCATAGACAACAATATGGATCCGGAGAAAGAACCGGAAAAAGTGGCACGGGCGCTGAACGACTGGGAGATGACATTCAGCGACAATGGAAATGGCGGAATTGCAATCACTTTCAACGGAAAGGAAGTTGACAAAGATGCCATAAGGTCTCATGAAGTGGCGGCCATAGTCAGCCATGTGGCAAAAATACCCGAAGTAAGGGCATGGATGCTGCAGCGCCAGAGAGACTGCCGCAACCTGGGGACGATAATCATGGAAGGACGGGACATAGGAACTGTGGTCCTGCCGGACGCAACGGCAAAATTCTTCATAACAGCAACACCACTTGAAAGGGCAAGACGCAGGCTGGCGCAGCCCGGTGAAGTCGCAAACGGCGCCACGGTGGAAAGCGTGGCAGCTGAAATCGCAGAAAGGGACAGAATAGATTCAACAAGGGAAGTGGCACCTCTTAAAGCCGCAGATGATGCAGTCACAATCATAACGGACGGCATGACCGCGGAGCAAGTCGGAGGC
>JAZURH010000414.1:0-4129 GCA_045606125.1 Lentisphaeria bacterium
GTACTATTCTGGCCCCGTCATTGCCTTTTGAACTTATGTTTTTCCCTTTGATGCAATAAGTCAGCTTATACCTGGCATGAGGTTCGAGTTTAAGCCCCCGGTACACAAAACTGTCTTTTCCTACACGGGCGACATGTCTCCCGGAAAACTCCTCGGCGGCACATTCACCCTTTATACGCCAGCCTGTAAGTTTTTCATCAAAAGGCATCTCCTGGGCAAAAACGGCAAGAGAAGCCAATGCACACACAATAAAAATCTTGAACATATTCACACAAACACCTCCTTTGCCCAAAACAGCAAGTCAATTACGGATTGACCAATGTCTCAAACCCGAAACCATAGGTCCAGGGCCATTTGCTGGTCTTAAGCTCATCCTTGAGCTCATGGTTGTTAAGCGAAGCACCGTGGCCGTCAACAAAAAGAATATTGCATTTCTGAAGATGACGCAGGCACGGAGTTCCTTGGAACTTCGTATCTTCAAGCTTGTAGAACTGATATCCTTCTTTGTTTGCCTCGCGGACAGAATCCCCCGCCAATATAGTCGTTGACGGGCTGTATGTCTGCTTGGTAAACAATGCACCGGTTGACTGCAGTGTCAATGAAGCGATTATACAGTCACCGCCGGTAATCCTTATCATGGTGGTCTCATTGCCGCTCAGAGTACGCAGACCATAGGTATTTGACGGCGCGTAATTAATCACCTGGTAATCCGGCGCAGGACAACTGATCAAGTCCCAGTCAGACACATATTTGCTTTTCTCGAGAGCCTGGGTCCAATATCCGTTACTGGAGGAATACACCTGCGGAGCATATCCTTCAGAATCGTCTGCATAGGTAATAAGCATAAGCCCAGTCTGTTTGATATTTGACAGGCAGGATGTAGCCAGTCCCCTCTGGCGTGCCTTGCTCAACGCAGGCAAAAGCATTGCCGCCAATATGGCGATGATGGCGATGACTACCAGCAGCTCTATAAGAGTGAACCTGCTGCTTTCGGTTCTTCTACTCTTTTCAGTTGCAAACATGGCATTACTCCTTTGTTAGATTTCCAGGTAAATGCGTAAATTAGGACCATTTTTTTAAAATCTCAATAATTATAACTACTTTTTCAGGTGATTTACAATATTAAATCGTCCCAAATTATATATAAAATAATCCCAAAAACCATATAACTTTCAAAATAACTGAAAAGGTAATTTCATAAATGGCGCTATTAGCGCTATTAGGTATAAACAGTGATTAAGTAAACGGTTCGAAGCCCTACTTTCCGGCAGCGAAAAGCGCTGCATACGCCAATGTGTTCATGTCAACGCCTATTTCGATAATGTTTTTGAAATTATCTCTGAATAAAAGCCGCACCCGGCAAATCCGCAAGAAAACCTTTTTCACAAAAAACTTCCCCGATAAATCGATTTTTTTGCATATCCCGGGCAAAAGTATCATTGCCATTTGCAAAGCCTATGCTACATTTCAAGCGAATTCATTGTTTCATGTATTGAGTAACTTAAAAAACAACTTCAACACAGGGAGAAAAGTTCTCATGGCAGAAAGCTGCAGAAAAAAGGCTGCATCAAATGCAGCAGACAAAAAAATTTCAGTGGCATTCATTGGATGTGGAATTCAGGCGATGACAGTGCTGATTCCAAATATCATCAAACAGGAAAATGCTGTTGTCAAAGCAGTGTGCGACTGTGATAAAACCCGTATGGAAATGGCCGCGGAAAAGGTCAATGATTTCTATAAAAACAACAAAAAATCCAAATTGGCAAAATGCAAATGCGTGGCGGATTTCAGAGATATCATCGCTGATGAGAATATTGACGCCGTTTGCATTGCAACGCCGGATCACTGGCACGCATACATCGCATGCGCAGCAATGAAGGCAGGAAAGGATGTCTATTGCGAAAAGCCCCTCACCTATTCAGTGGAGGAATCGGTGCTTGTTATGAAAGCACAGAAGAAGTTCAAGCGCATCTTCCAGACTGGATCAATGCAGCGTTCCTGGAGAGAGTTCAGAACCGCCTGCATGATAGTACGCAATGGACTTATAGGAAATATAAAGTACGTGGATTGCAACTATGGCAATGCCTCTGCACAAAACAATAAGGACATCAAAAACTTCATTGCTAACCTGGGCGGTCCATCGCATCCCCACCGCTTCTTCTGCCAGTGGGACGGCCCGGCGAAAAAAGTCCAGTCAGTAAAAACAGAATCCGCACCGAATCCGGATGTTGACTGGGATATGTGGCTGGGTCCTGCACCCTGGTCCCCCTATTCAGACCAGTGCGCTCCCAGAGGAAAAGCAACTTTCTACCCCATGTTCTGGCGCTTTGACGACAACTACGGAACAGGCTACAACGGTGACTGGGGTGCCCATCACCTGGACATCGCACAGTGGGGATTAGATCTGGACAAATCAGGCCCGGTGAAGATTGTATGCTCAACAGAACCTCATTCAACCAATCCGCTCCACGGTGGAAGGCGCCAGTTCGGCATGAAGTTCATCCTTGAAAACGGATGCACGATTTTCCATAATCCCTTCGGACTCTGGGGAACTGTATTCTACGGAAGAAAGGGAATAGTGGCAGTTAACAGAGGAAAGATCGCAGTATGGCTCGGACGCAGCTCCAAGCCCACCGCAGCACTCCGCAAGGCACTTGAAGAAAATAATCTGCCCAAGATGAAGAACATCGTCTTCTGCGCCGGTGTCAACTATGGTTTCGACCCCACGCAGAAAAAGGACAATTCCCTTGCCGCAGCCCTGGATACGCTTGACAGTGTCTTCAAACTGGAAGAAGCACCTGTTCAGCTCTACAGAAGCTCTCTCCAGGAAAAGAACTTCATAGACTGCTGCATTTCCAGAGAGCAGACCATTTGCCCCGCAGAAACAGGTGCCCGCTCATCAATCCTCTGCGGACTCTGCAATATCAGCTATGTATATGACACCAGCTTTGATTGGGATCCTGTGAAATGCACATTCGCAAATGGAACAGGCGATCCAGCATGGCTCAAACGCGCCGTATACAGAAACGGATGGAATATTAAACTGTAACAATTAAAACACTCAGGCGGAGCCATCCAGGCTCCGCTTTTTTATTGCACAGGCAAAACAGACAAAAAAAATCCCCGGCTGAACAACCGGGGATCTGATTTTAAAATGGTACCGGGTATCGGGCTCGAACCAATGACACGTGGATTATGATTCCACTGCTCTACCGACTGAGCTAACCCGGCACTTCGTTATCATCTGTATCATCTGATAACGGGAAATACTATACCGCATAAACCATTTTTAGCAAACGGCACTATCGTTTTTTTTACTAAAAAAAGGCAAAAATATGAAATATTGACAAAAATGACAGTAATAAAGACCCTATTGAACCATATCATCATACACACAAAAAAAGGCGCCACTATGTGACGCCCGTTTTATCCTGAAAACACATTACAACGACAGGAGGAATTCCTTGGCCCTTGTCATAGGCCACCATTCGGATGAATTGCATGTAACAAATCCGCAATGTCCACCGCCGGACGGCATTTCCAGGAACAGATTGTCATTTTTTTCAGCTTCCGCTACAGGGTAGCACTTTCCATCAAGGAATGGATCATTTTTGGGGTTTACGATCAAAGTTGGTGTTTTAAGCTTGTGCAGCCATCTCCATGCGGAAGAAGTGGTCCAGTATTCCTCGGCGTTTCTGAATCCGGAGATGGGCGCAGTGTAAAGATTGTCATATTCTCCAATTGAACGGACTGAATCAAGCCTTGAAATATCCAGTTGCCCCGGGTTATTCCTGTCCACATCAATTACAATTTGCCGCAATCGCTTGAAAAAATGCTTGAAATACACCTTTCCCATAAAGGAATTAAAGCATCTGGAGCTGGCGTTAAGATCTATGGTTGCGCAAAAGGAAACTGAGCCTATCACTTCATCCGGAACACGGTCAGCCTCCCTGGAAAGATACAATGTACTCAGATTTCCGCCCATGCTGAATCCAACAAGGGCGACCTTTTTATAATGCCCGGAAAGAATGGCATGCTCCACTACCCATGCAAGATGCTCGCTGGCATTGCTGGAAGTCATAGAGTTCATGCCTTTAAGTCGGATCGTAGCCATGTCGTTCTGTGAGCC
>JAZURH010000415.1:0-12201 GCA_045606125.1 Lentisphaeria bacterium
ATTTTTTTTACCAGTTCCTGATTGGCTCCTGTAAACGCAATAATATCTTCCATTGGCAAATTGCACTGAAGCATTTTTTTGATTATTGACTGCTCTTTTGCTTTCATGCCTTGTTCCATGCCTTGTTCCATGCCTTGTTCCATGCCTTGTTCCATGCCTTGTTTATTGCCTTGATCAATGCCTTGTTCAATGCCTTGTTCAATGCCCTGTTCAATGCCTTGTTCAATGCCTTGTTCAATGCCAATGGCTCTTTCTCTTTGCTTAAGTTCTGCTATAGCCTTACTCATAGTCATTTCCTCCTCCGGATTTGTTTGTTGTATATCGCAGCCTAAAAAAACATTCAGCATATCAACGGCTTCATTACTAAGTACAGTTTTACCGCTGCGATCCTCGATTTCCTCCGTAAGCTTGTTCAAATCGTCCCGATACATAAGGAAATTTACCATTGCCCTCAATTCTTCGCAACCGAGAAGATCTCTTTTTTCATAAAGCTCCTTTATTTCAATTACATGTATGCAGTAATCGTTTATGAACTTAAGCAATGATTCATCCATTGGCGGAAACAAGTGAAACAACCTTGTGGGGCCTTTCCACGGTTTATTACTCAAATTCACCACAATATTCATTATGGGATTGATTTTAGTATTATCCTGTTCATACTGCTTGGAATATTGCCGGGCATCGTATTCCATAAGGCGCACAATCATATTCTTGCAGATTGTACTCTGAAGTTCCATTCCCAGAACCAAATAGTCTGTGCGCCCATCAGTAAAAAACTTTGCAGTGAACAGAATATCTCTGATGCGCTTGTCAGATTTCAGCTGTCCTACCTCATCTTTAATGAGTTTTGGCAGTTCAATATTGAGCTCATCCAGGTTTTCAGGCATAAGCCTCTGCTCCCCGTTGAACAAGTGCAGATTGAACAAATCAGCTACTATTTCCTTTTTTCCGAAAAATAATTTTGATGCTGTATCCTTTTCTTGCATAGCATCCCTCCAAAACGACTGTGAATTAACCACAAATAGACACGAATAGACACAAATAAGCTTTAATTGATTTTGAATAGGCATCCTTATGGCTGTCAAACTGATTTATGTAAGTAGATTAAGCAGGCAAACATCAGACGCAGTATGTTCAAAGTCAGCTCAAATCCTATTCGTTTTTTGTTTATAATGGAACCCGACATAATCCCCGGGCACCCAATAAAGTATCGCTGCTATCTAAAAAAGCAAATACAAAAACAGAAAATAAATGAATTTATTTAATGTATATAAATACTTGCAATATTATTTATTTCAATTATTGCTGTAATTCCACATATATCCCATAATTTTATAAAACGCATGATTTCAAGGCGCAATTTAACACAGCCGAATAATGCTCCCTTTTTATTGATGCCCTTCAGCCTGATACGCTCGTCGACCATAACACGCCTTTCTTCCTGATGTACTTTAGCTTTGTTCCATAACTTCATAGATGGACTTCGTTGCAATGGTAGTCCACCAGCGTCAGCTTGTAGTTTTCATTGGTTTTATTTCGCATCAGCAGATCTGCAACTGCCGTGCAGGGGCAGGACGCATCCTGCAGTTAGAGAATATCCAAGATAAAATCCGGAAAAATCTCTCAAAACCGGCTGGAAAACGGCTCTCTTATGCGGAAAGTGACTGCCAGCTGAGAACAGAGTTAAGTGCCGTAAACAAGGAGACTTACGCAAAATGAAACAGCTCTCAATGCCGTGGTTGGACTTTGAGAGCTGTAAAAAATGAATGGTCTGGGTGGCGGGGATTTTTACAAATCATTCTCTCCTGCTAAGCGGAAGTCCTACCCCTAAATCGACCTGTTTTCACGATTTTATTTTAGTTCCAACTCACTGCATTTCAAGATGTAGCAGTATTTCCAAGTGTTATTAAATCCTGATTCCACCATTCCCCGTCAAGAGAATGATGAAGTCGAAAAACACGGCTTCAAGATGATCATTGTGGAGAAACAGTCCAAATTACAGCAAATGCAGAGGTTCTCCAATGTTTACGCATCTATAATTCTTAAAAATCGTCCAATTGAATGGCTTTTCGTCCAAAATATGCTACATTATGGACGAAAACAGGATTGACTGGACGAAAATGAAACGCATCATGAGAACCTTCGACTACGAAAAACTGGCCGAACTCCATTGGGACAACGAGGAGCTCAGGCACGTCGCGAAAATCCACGAATACAAGGGACGGCTTACTGCGTTTGCCGACCGCAATCCGAAAGAGGCATCGCGTCTGGTGGAAATCGCGAAGATACAGAGCACGGAATCCTCCAATCGGCTGGAGGGGATTGTCACGACCTCGACAAGGCTGCGGCAGCTTGTTCAGCAGAAAACCATGCCGCGCAGCAGAAGCGAACGCGAAATCGTGGGATACAGGGATATCCTGAACACCATCCACGAGAGCCACGAATACATTCCCATCAGGCCGTCGTACATCCTGCAGCTGCACCGTGACCTGATGAAGCCTGCAGGCCTTTCATACGGCGGGCATTTCAAGAATGTCCAGAACTACATCAGCGAGACGAGGGAGGACGGGACTGTCGTGACCAGATTCACCCCTGTTGCGCCATACGAGACGGAGAGCGCCATTGAGGCGATATGCGCCTGCTACAGGCGAACCCTGGCAATGGAGACTGTCGATCCGCTAATTCTGATTCCCGTCTTCGTCTGCGACTTCCTATGCATCCATCCCTTCAACGACGGCAACGGCAGGATGAGCCGTCTGCTGACTCTGCTGATGCTCTACCAGAATGGATACGATGTCGGGAAGTACGTCAGCATAGAAGCGCAGATTGCCAAAGCCAAAGACGCTTATTATGATGCGCTCCAGATCGTCAGTGAAGGCTGGCACGAAGGACGGAACGACGTGAAGCCCTTCATCAGATATATGCTTCAGGTCATCTTATCCTGTTATGTGGAACTTGAGTCGCGGGCCGACGTCATCGGAAGGGCCGACCACTCCGCGTATGATGTCGTCCGCGCGTATGTCAAGTCCACGGTCGGGCGTTTCCGCGGCACTGACGCCATTGAGGCCTGTTCGTCCGCTGGACGTTCCGCCGTTCTGGCCAGCCTGAAGAGACTGGCGGAGGAAGGTGTCATACGAAAGGAAGGCGTTGGCCGAGCCACCTTCTATGTCCGCAATGACGATTCAGCGGATTAATCGTTGATTTGCGAAAACGTCCTGTTCTCCTGGAATGGATCCGACATCCTACGTCAAATGAGATGATTGTTTGTCCAAATAACGAATTGGGAAGCACTTTGCAAAACGCCTGCTCATTCGATGCCCAATTGGAGTCTGCGGAGTTTTTTGGCTAGTGATTCTCCAAAAGATTTTTCAGGAGATCAAGGTAATGAAACATTCAATAGAAAAAAGAGATGAGGCCATTCAACTCAGAAGAGCGGGAAAGACTGCAAGGGAAATATCATCCCAGACAGGAATCGGCATGACAACCTTGAAGGGATGGTTCAGGGAGGAAGAGATAAATCGCCTTCCCAAGGGGAAGTGGCGTACAGAGGAAGAACAAAAAGCCATCGTCAACGAGTATCTTGAAAGCCATTCACCGAAGGCAATCAAGGAAAAGTACGGAATAGGCAAGACGACATTGTACCGTTGGAAGAAGAATCACACAGTTGTCGCCAGAACTCATTCCGGATTGAAATACACCGCGGCGGACATCCAGAAGATGAAACGGCAGATCAATAGCGACACGGTTTACAGGCAAATAGTCGAGGCCTGCAATTGCCTGCCCTCGTCGCCGATGAAAGAGCGTGCCCTTGAAATTGAACGGCTGAAGGACCGCTTCACAATCTATTCCCTTTGCAAGGTTCTTAAAGTCTCACACGAATCATACTATCGCATTTCCGCATCGTTGCGAGAAGAAAGCAAAACGCAATTTGAAATCAACGACCAGAATCTGATTCCGCGCATCCCCTACGAGTTCAAGGAAAGCGGTGAACGCTTTGCCGCGCCGCTGATCGCCCTCAAGTTGAAGGAAAAGGGAATCATCGTCTCCAAAGAGCATGTCCGCAGGCTGATGAAACAGGAGGGTCTGGTCAGCAAGCAATTCAGGCCTCGCTGCCATGGGAACACGACATGCAGGAAATACAATTACAGACGCAACAGGCTGAGACGCAACTTTACACAGTCAAAGCCAAATGCTTTCTGGGTCAGCGACATTACCTACGCCCGCGTCAACAAGGAGTTCTATGCCATCCGCACGATTCTTGACTTCTTCTCCCGAAAAACAGTTGGCTGGGGAATAGCGTCGGAGAACAACTGCGAACTGGTGTCCAGAACGTTCCAGTAGGCATTTGAAGATCGCGGACATCCGGAAGGACTGACATTCCACAGCGACCAGGGGGCACAATACACTGCGTATGATTTCAGAAAACTGCTGAGGGACCTGAACGTGCGCCAGTCATTGTTAAATCCGGGGACTCCTCATGACAACGCGGTTGCGGAATCCTTCTTCAGCACCTTCAAGCGCGAGGAACTGTCCCATAACTGCTATCATAGCCTTGAGGAACTTGAAAAGACCGTGGCGGATTATATCGACTTCTACAACCATAAACGCCCGCACCGAAAACTGAAATTGCGGACTCCCGACCAATGTGAACTGGAATATTCAAGGCGGGAGGCGAAAGATGCTGAATGATGGGGTGATACCAAAAAGCGACTTTCGGGAAGGGACCGCAAGGTCTGTACCGAAAGTCGCAGCAATTGCACATTCTCTCCTGCAATTGCAGAAGTCCTACCCCTAAATCGACCTGTTTTCAAGATTCTATTTTAGTTCAAACTCACTGTATTTCAACAGCAAAAAGTATTTCCAAGTGTTATTAAAACCCGATTCCACCATCCCCCGTCAAGAGAATGAAGCAATCGTTGGACTTCTGTATGGAAAATGAGACAAATCGTGTTTTGCTAAGGAGTCAGGCTCAAATATGCGTCATTTATCATTGAATTAAGAATGTGATTGGGATGTATTCGGCGTTCCAAGTGGTATCATTGCAAAACCAAAAGTGAATCCCGCTGAGAAATGCCTCCTTTGCCTTGACTTTCAAAATGACCGTTTGCGGTCCATGACGCTTCGCGACCATTTGTGCCACATCAGGGTCAACAGACAAATGCACATAGTTCCGTCCCATAGGTTTCAAGCCTTCCACGGCAATGATGGCGGCTGCCTCTGCCGTAGTGCCATGATAGAGCACTTCAGGAGGTTCCATCAATTCTCCCGCACAAACTCCAGGAACAGAATGACCGTAGGTCGCGCGGATTTTATCGCCGACAATCTCAAATCTTCGTTTTGTGGAACAGGCCATAGCAGCCTCAATGTCTTCAACCGAAAGATTCTTCCATTCGTCGTTGCATTTTGCCAAGGCTGCAAAAAGTTCTTCGCATGGGACAAATCCAAGGGAATCCAGGCAAAGACCATAGTCCTGCGGGGTATGGCGCAAGGCCTTCGAAATGGTATGAGAGAGTTTCGAGTAATTCATTGGCTTCTTGGAAATGTCCAGTCAGTTCCAGGAGACTGACTGGACATCAATGATGGTTATTGGTTGTTTTGCTCGTTTTTTCTGACTTCGGCCAAGGCGGCTTGGAACTTGGGGTCGTCATCAAGCTGATAATAGGGGGCCGTGTACAGGCTAATTGTTTACGGTTAGGTTATCGCAGAAACAACAAGCCCTCAAGACTGTAGTAGGACTTGAGGGCTGATGGAAAATGAATGGTCGGGGCGCCGAGACTCGAACTCGGGACCTACTGGTCCCAAACCAGTCGCGCTACCAGACTGCGCTACGCCCCGCCGAAAAACTTTGCATATAATATACTATGAATAGTTTCATTGGCAAGCTGCAGTAAGTCATTTCAGTAAGGATAATGTTGAATTATGCGATATTTTTATTTTACAGAGGTAATTTTAAAAATTATAATTTCATTGCGTATTTTGCACTGTTCTTGAAATTATCTTGTAATATTCTGCTGTTAAGGTATTGGACAAAAAGAGGGCGCAGCGATACAAGTCGCACTGGAAAAAATGGTGTTGGACAAAACTTAATTGGATTTGACAATAAACTTGCCTCTTCCGGTGTGAAAGTTTTCCTTTTCCGGCAGGCTAAGAAAACGGACTACACGGTTCTGTTGTCACATTCTTGCGAATTGATTAATGCCCATGCTCCAAGCGAGTAAAATTATTCTTTTCTTCCCGGTTTCAGTTCATATAAGGATTGTCGCTATAATCAGGAATGTCAACGCCAGGAATAGCGGACAACACAGTTGAGAGGCTTAATTGTAGAATTGAATAAATACGGTATAGATGCAAAAGAGGATGCAGATGCAAGAAGTAACTGTTCTTAATGGAAAAATATATAATCATAACAAGGACCCTTTCTATACGCAGTTTTCCATAGCAGAACAAAAAAAAATGGGAAAGTACAGAGTAATAATACTTCTATTTAAACTGTTCCGGGAATAAAAAACAGAGGAGATATCAGCGCTTTTGGCGGGATATAAGCTGGTTGATGGATTATGGAGCGGGATTATTGCAGCCCGGTCGGATTCTACTTTGCGGGAAAGTCCCTGAAACAGAAAAATATCAAGTATGTTTCAGTAGAAAAGGATCGTATTCGATATGAGATTGTGTTTACTTCACTGTTTTTTATTTTTATTTCAATACGGTTCAATTTCCGTTTTCAAAATATGGTCAATTGTAAATGCTAATCTTTATTTGAGTCGTTAAAGACAATCAAATAGTTATTATATGGAGCCCAGGCTGTTTTTTTCAGATTTGCGCGATGTTTAAATTGCTGTTATGATTCATTCGCTTCATAAGAAGATATGCAAAAGATTTTTCATTTGATAACTTACTCAACGATAAATAGAAAATCAAGTTTAAAAGTTCCAAAAAACGGCGGGATGACAGTGTTTTTCAGATATGAAAAATTAAAAAAATATGCTATCTTTAGTTTTAAGCGGAAAACAGTGACTAAAGCATGTTTTTTCTGAAGCATAATTTCAGTCCGGAGCCATATTCATGAAAATAAGCTGCAGCAAAAATGAGGTGGGTGCGCGCTGTTATTGTCCTAACGCGCTGGGCAACGGGGATCTGTCTTTGCTGGTCGATTTTACCGGCGGTACAGCGCCTGCAAGTTACTCCGGCAATATGCGCACAGGCATTTGGCGTGCCGGATACCGTCTGGATAACCCGGGCTGGGATCTGGTGGAGTTTGGCTGTTTTGAACATTTGCTTCCGGATGCCGGCTCTATTTCCGACTGGACACAGACGCTTCATGTGACCGAAGCCGGAACGGAAGTTGAAACGCACTATGAGAATGGGGCCTGCGTTACAACGCATGTGTACTGCCTCTTGAACTGCAGTTTGATTGTAATCCGCAAGAAAGTCACCGGCGTTGAATCATTCAGGATGAATTATCATTTTGCTCCCCGCAGGACTGCTCTGGTTCCATTGGACGATGTAAGAACCGCATATCAGATTGATACATTCAGGCAGATGCGGGGTACCGTTGCTTTTCTGTCTGCCGGAGAACTTGCCGTCAGTCGCACGGATACTGATATCACCTATGAATGTCCTGCCGGAGAACATGTGTTCTATCTGGCTTTTGACAAGGCTGCCGGGGAACTGGCATTGTCCAAAAGCCAGGCGGAATTGTTTGCCATGCACAAGGCCGCATGGGCCGATTACTGGTCTGAATCCCGTGTTCCTGTTGCAGGAGTTCCGGCGAAGGTCCTTGAGGCCGCACGAACATCGGAGTATCATTTGCGGATATCGTCCACCAAATGGTCTATTCCTACGGGTATTTATCCCCCTCACTGGACTGGCCGTTATTTTGGCTTTGATGAATATTTCAGCGTTTGCGGGCTGCTTGCCGCCGGCCATTTCAAGACGGCCAGGAAGGTTGTGCATTTCCGTCGTTCCCATTTGAAGGCGGCATGCAGTCGTGCCCACAGCTATTTCAACACTGTTGCCCAGGCGGCACGCTATACCTGGGAAGCCTTGGAGGAACCGGGATTTGAAGGAGCACCGCAGGGATTCTGGCTTGAGCATGTTTTCCATGAGGCTAATATCGCATTGGAGGCATGGCAATGCTATCTGGCTGAGGAGGATCGTGCATTTCTGGAAGATGTGGCTTATCCTGTCATGCGTGGATGCGCTGAGTTTTTCAGAGTATATTGTGTGGAAGAGAAGGGCGACGGCCGCATGGTAATCGGGAAATGCACAGACCTGGAGCGTCTCGGCGCTGCACGGGAGAATCCTTTCATGACGACATGCGGGGCTATAGCCACATTCCGGTCGGTTTCTGAGGCGAGCCGCATATTGGGAGTTGATGATGATATGCGAAGTGTGTGGGACGGTGTGGCCGATGCATTGCTCCTGACGCTGCCGGTAAGTGAAGACGGAACGGCTTATATCCCATATCCCGGCTGTAGGGAGAAAAGCATTTCATTGCTCAGTGGAGTTTTCCCATATTCCTGCCTGCCCGTGGATGATGCACGGCAGCGCAAGGGCATTGAGGATTTTGTAGCTACGGAGAGTTCATGCGGCAATATGTATCCTGTCGGGAAGTCGCTGTGTACATGGTATGCCGGCTGGAAGGCCCTTGTATTCCATCGTCTTGGAGAGCATGAGATTGCGAAGGTGATTGTGGATCGGATGGCCGGGGAAACAGGTTGTTTTTCGGAAGTGTTTGAAATACTGGAGGTCGGAAGCCATCCATGGTTTACAACTGGGGAAGGCACTCTGCTTCAGGCGATTTGCGAGATATACGGCTGAGTTTTCAGCTGCCGTAAAAATTGCAGCTTATGGCGTGCAGGATGATTGCTGCGGCATGATTGTCAGGAGTTGATTATGGAATTGAAACAGCCAGATTTTGATGTATCAGTAAATGGTGCGGATATCCCTGTGATCCGTGTTAAAACGACATTTTCAAGCAATCGTATTGAGGATGATGGCAACTGCTATGGGATTGCCGTGTTCGATTCCGATGAACCTGTTGAAGTGGAAATACGCTGTGCACGAAACCTGGCTGCGACGACAATACTGCCGGAAAATGCAATTCCGGGCGTTGAGATAACGGATGACAAAGTAACATTCCGCCTGGAAAAGCATGGTTCATATATCTTTGAGCCGGACACATACAGGGATACTCCGCTTGTTCTGTTTTATAATCCTGTGGAAAAGGATGTTCCTGAACCAGATGCTCCGGGAGTTCATTATTACGGACCAGGTATTCATTCTCCGGGCAGAATTGTACTGAAAACCAATGAGACATTGTATCTGGCGTCCGGAGCCATTGTGGAGGCGGCTGTGTGGGCGGAAGGCGATAATATCAGGATTTGCGGGCACGGCATTCTGACTCAGCGCACACTGGAGCGCATGGAAGTCCGCCATTGCGTGGATTTTTTCAAATGCAATCATGTGGAACTGCGGGATTTCATCACGACTGATCCGTGCGGATGGAATATAGTCTTCCGCGATTCCCATGATATTCTTGTGGATTCTGTAAAATTATGCGGTGGCAGGATGCTGAACGACGATGGGATCGATATCTGTAACAGCACGGATGTTACGGTCCGTAATTGTTTTATCCGTGCACAGGACGATATCATCGCCCCAAAGGGTGAGCCTGAGCGGCGAGACCTTTCCCCACAGGATCCTGAGGCCATCGCCTCCTGTTTTGAGCCCGACCGTCGCGGCATCTGGAATGTGCTGGTTGAAGATTGCATCTTCTGGTGCGATTCTGCAAATGTGTTCCGTATCGGCTATGAGTGCATCGGCGAAACAATGGCAAATATTACTGTCCGCAACTGTGATATCGTGCATATTTGCGATGTGTACCGCCCTGTGGAACATTACTGGTGCAATGCGATCTGGTACATACAGCCGTCCCACCGCATGATATTTCATGATTTGCTATTTGAAAATCTGCGCATCCGGGTGGATGTGTCTGATCTGGTTCTGGCAAAGATTGTTTCCATGGAATGTCCCCCGTGGGTGGATTTCGGAGGACTGTATAATTGCACTTTCCGGAATATAGCGCTGACGGGGGCAGGGGAGACCTTCCGCGGTGAGATCATCGTTGCCGGGCATGACGCAGACAGAATGATGAAGGACATTCATTTTGAAAATGTGACGATCAACGGCAAGCTTATAGACCGCAGTTTTGAACATCTGACTATAGGTGACTTTACTGAAAATGTGACTTTTTCCTGATATTGATGAGATGTTTAGTTAATGATCTTTTTTGTGAAAAAAAATAGTTTAACTTTGTTATTTCAGTGAAATGTTTTACATTGTGAGAGATTTTTTGTAAACGGCATTCAGGTAAATACAATAATTTCGGGGTGTTATTATGAAGCGATTTGTTTTGTTGCTGCTGTTGCTTTGTGTATTTTCTTTTGCATCCGGTTATCAGGCTGTGAAACTCAATGGCAAGATCGAGCTTGACGGCAAGCTTGAAGAGGCGGACTGGGATAGGGCCCTTGCCTTTGACAGATTTTTGATCCATGACACAGAGATTCCGGGCTTTCCCGCCAGAGGAATGCTGCTGTACGATGCAGATGCGGTTTATGTGGGGTTTCATTGTCCCACTCCGCCCGGAGGCGGCGCTCCAAAGTGCGAGAAAAAGGTGCGGGACTCACATGTGTACAGGGATGACTGCGTTGAGATAATGCTTGATCCCAATAAGACCAGTGACAGGTATTTCCATTTTCTGGTTAATGCCATAGGCACCATAAATGACCGTTACTGCGATCAGGGCGGCTATGTGGGAGATGGAAAATGGAACAGCGAGGCTGTTGCCGCAGGATTTATCGGTGATGGCTTCTGGTCAGTTGAAGTGCGCATTCCTTTTTCATCTTTGGACATAGATCCAAATGGCAGCAAGCAGTGGGGCATCAATTTCTGCAGGGACAGCCGCAAGCCTCATCAGGAGGCCAGCATAAGCAGCAAGGGGGCGTTCAATGTGGCAAGCATGTTTGTCCCTGTTGACGGAATTGAGATCGATACAGTGAAATACGGCTGGGAAACTTCTCCTGTGAAACTGGAATGCCGCGCCGTTGCCGGTAAATATGTCGTTGATGTAACAGCGCCGGTGAGCAATCTTGCCCGGACCGGTCAGAAGGTCAAAGTGGATGTGTGTCTTGTTGGAGAAGATGTGGTCACACGCACAGTTGAAAGGGAGTTTGCTCCCGGCGAAAGCGCCAATGTCATGATCACGGATATGAAAGTCAGCAAGGCCGGCAACTACAAGTGCATTGTCAGCATCCTTGATCCGGTGACCCGCAAGATTTACAAGCGTCGTTTCTACAATGTCAATGTGTCATTTTCCCCGATTGAGATAACTCTGCTCAAGCCTCATTACCGCAGTGCCATTTTTGCAACGCAGAACCTTAAGGAAGTGGTTTATCGCATCAAGAGCAATATAAAGGATGCCAGGATTGTCACTGGAATAAGGGATCTTAAAGGTAATGTGATATGCCGCAGAGAGATCTCTGGCTCCGGCGAAGTGCGCTTTCCCGTGGAACCGCTTCCCTTTGAGCGCCTGGAGATATTTGCGGAAACTGGCGGCGAAAAGCCCGCAGTTCATAAATTACGCCGCCTTCCCTATAAAAAGAACGAGGTCTGGCTGGATGAACAGCTGCAGTGGCGCGTTGACGGAAAGCGCTTCTTCTTCCTTGCAGAATGGAACGATGTGCATACTCCCGGAGTCATGGTCAGCATGGTCTCCCCGAAAGAAAAGGGCGGCATGTATATGTCGGGAAATCTCATGTGGTCCAGTTTCAAAGGCAAAAAGGCATATTTGAAGGACAATCCCACGGATGTGGAGTATGGCTACATGCGGGATGTGGTGAAAAAGGAGATGGACAGGCCTGAACTGTTTGCATATTATATCAGCGACGAGCCTGAGATCAGTAATGTGTCAGTGACAGGCATAAACAAGATAGCGGATTTTCTGCGTGATCTTGATCCGTATCATCCTCTTATTATTTCAAATGATACCGTAAACGGTGCAAAGGAGTTCGGTTCTGCAGCTGAAATAAATGGTCTGCATCCGTATCCCACTCCTGCCAAAAACAGCCCCAAGAGCAACTTCGGCCGCATAGTCACATTTATGGACCAGATTGTTGGCTTTAATAAAAACCGTCTTAATCC
>JAZURH010000416.1:0-3380 GCA_045606125.1 Lentisphaeria bacterium
AAAAGTTGACTGGCATGAACACAGGGTGATGTTGAGGACGGCCTTCCCAGTGAATGTGTCCGCCGAGAATGCAGTCTACGATATTCAGTATTCCTTTATCAGGCGTCCCACATATACCAACACGAGCTGGGACGAGGCCAAGTTCGAGGTTTGCGGGCAGCGCTATGCGGATCTGTCCTCTGATGACTACGGCGCTGCGTTGCTCAATGACAGCAAATATGGCTACAGGGTGAAGGATTCAGTGCTTGATCTTAATCTCCTCAGGTCCCCTTCATTTCCTGATTACAGCGCCGACAGGGGGACGCATTGCTTCACATACAGCTTTCTCCCCCATGAAGGCACCCATATCTCCGGTGGCGTGCTGAAGGAAGCAGCTGCGCTGAACCGTATGCCGGTATTGTTTGACGGTGCGTGTCCCGGAACGGCATGCCCACCGTGCACGCTGGTATCGGACGCCGTCACAATGGAAGTTATCAAAAAAGCCGAAAAAGATGATTCCATCATAGTCCGTCTTGTAGAAAATCACGGTAGACATTCAACAGCAGTCCTTAAACTGAACGACTACAGGACAAAAGTTTCGACTACAAATCTGATCGAATGGGAGATGGGTGAACAGCTGTCTTCCGGTAATGAGACAGTTTTACTTGAGTTTGCGCCGTTTGAAATAAAGACTCTGCGGTTGATACTGCCGGAAAAATAACAGGTTTTAAAATGCTTGAAAAAATATATCTTGTTCATCATACCCACTATGATATAGGCTTTACCGATTTGCCGAACGAGGTGGAATGCCAGCAGCTTACATATCTGGATCAGGCTGTAAGACTGGCGGAGGCGGATCCTGAATATCACTGGACTATCGAAAGCGGTTCCCTGCTGCGGAACTACCTTGACTACAGACCGGAACAGCAGAAGGAAAAAATAATCCGTCTGTTGAAAAACGGTCAGATGGAGGTGGCAGCTTTTGATATGCAGATGCTGACGGAAACGGCATCTTATCCTGAATTGCTGGAAAATGTATCGCGAACAGCCGCTCTTGGCAGAAAATACGGTTTTCCGGTGGAGTGTGCAATTCTTGATGACATAGGCGGATTTTCAGGAGAATTGCCTTTGTTGATGAACCGTGCTGGAATACGCTATCTTATAGCGGGATGCGGAGTGTGCCAGACGGAATTGCCCTGGGCAGACCTGCCGCATCTGTTTTACCTGAAATCTGCCTGCGGAGGCAGGGTGCTTGTATGGAATCTCGGCGTTAACAGAAATGAAACATCCTGGAAGGCCCGTTATCCTTATTCCGTGTACGGGCAGGGCTGCATTTATATTGGATACAGGGCGTATCCCCAATATCTTAATGAATACGATTTGGGTATTAATATGTCCATGCCTGATGATACGGATGAGCACCGCCTGTCTCAAGAGGAAGTTTTTCAAATTTTAACTGAACGGTTAAAAGGGGAAAATTATCCATACAGCGAGATACTTCTGCAGTACGGTGGTGATAACAGAAACCCTGCACCCCGTCTGGCAGAACTGGTGAGAATGCTCAATGCCACGGGCAAGTATCCGGAAATAAAACTGTGCACGCCCTCTGAATATTTCCATGTTATGGAGGAAAAATATGCATCGCATATTCCTGAGATTTCCGGTATACTGACGGATCCATGGAATCTTCGCATTAATGCAGTTCCTTCAGTTCTGAAAAGATACCGCCATGCCCAGGATTTGTACCAAAAATCCCTGCTGCAGGGGCTTCGTGATGACAGGATTATTGAGAATATGATGCTGGTTGCGGATCATACCATAGGGCTGAATCACTGGGGATGGCAGGGAAAATACAGTAATAACGGCTGCAGCCTGACTGCATCCTGCTTTGACAGGCTTAGAGAAAGCTGGCGATGCAAGGCGGATTACGCTTCAACTGCCTATCGCAGTGCTGTCAAACTGCTTCGGGAAAGAGCAGTTAAAGCATCTTATGGTGACACTCAGGCGGTGATAGTGCGTAATCACAGCCCGTATGTTGTTTCCGGAAGTGCAGAACTTTATTTTGGCATCTATGCTGCTAAATTGATTTCTCTTGTGGACAAGGATGGAAATGAAGTACCAAGGCAGCTGATCGATCAGAACCGCTGGATGATTTATGTAAAGGACGTACCTGCACTGGGAAGCATCCGGCTTGAATCCGTTTTTTCAACCAGTTATGATGATATTCCCGTTACTCCGGATGTAGAGCTTCCTGCTGAAATTACAACGGATTTCTTCAAAATAGAGCTTGAAAAAGACGGAGCGCTGAAGGCTGTCTACACTCTTGACGGGATTCCGGTCATTGCCGCTGAACATGAAGAACTCCTTTGTGAAGAGCATTTTGATTCAGGAGTCGGCGGTGAAAACTGCGGTTTGAAGCCAAGTACGGAAAGAAAATTGGTCCCGCTGGAAAACAGAAAAGGAAAAGTATCTGCGGATGGAGAACTTTTCACGGAAATACATTTTTCAGGTTCATTTGCAGCACAACCTGTTGAACGCACTTTGAGAGTTTGGAAAAAACTGAACAGGATTGATTTTTCAATACGTCTGGATTTGCAGGAAAGCGTTCCCAAACGATGCTATTATATGCAGTTCCCCTTTGCCGGCAGGAACGGAACATTCCGCTTTGATCAGAATGTAGGAATTGCAAAACTGGATAAACTGCTTCCCGGCTCTATGCTGGACCTGTTTTTATGCTCCCGCTATGTGTCCCTGGAAACGGACAGGTTTACGGCGACCCTTTGCTGTCCCGACGCGCCGGTAGTGGAGTTTGATGGAATACATACAGCCCAATGGCGCAAGAAATTGCCTCTGCGACCTGAAAATAACCATGTCTATGGAATGTTGTATAACAATATATGCAACACGGACGCTCCCGCATGGCAGCGGATACTGGAAACATTTGATTATTCACTGTTCATCAATGAAGGCGGATTTGATGTGGCTGCCGCCCATAATGCATGGCACAGCATATCTGCCCTGGAGGCGGAAAACAGTTTTGAACTTCCTGATTCAGGGATACCCCCTATTCCAGCAAAATACAGGGTACATTGCGACTGTGCCGGAGCATGGTCACTTGAAGACCCGGAAAAAGAAACATTTACTGATTTTGACGGGAATGTTCTGCCATTGACTGAACAGTAGGATAATCCGGTTTGTACAATAACGCATTGTCAAGGTTGCTGAATAATGGATTTGAGTTATAGAGATTTTTCCGGTTCGGATGTTTCCTGCGGGTTGCGTCCCATACCTTTTTGGAGCTGGAATGCTGAATTGGAAGATGGTGAACTTCTTCGTCAGATCCATGAAATGCGCAATGCCGGTATGGGGGGATTTATCATGCATAAGTCGGAGGCCAAGCG
>JAZURH010000417.1:0-6056 GCA_045606125.1 Lentisphaeria bacterium
TCAGGATTTGTATTTTTATAATTGCAGCAGCCATATTATCCGGTGGCTGTATCAATACAGTTCACCATCAGAAAAATGAGAATACCACCATGTCTCAGATGAAAAAATATTTCTTTGATCCCAATGATTACTCAGGAAGCGACATTGAACGCATCAATGCAGCAATGAAAGATGCCGGGATATCAGGAGGCACTGTCCGCATCGGCAAAAGGCGCCCGGCAGTGCAGAATGCAGGCGGCAATGCAATAATGACTCTTGAAGAACGGGATGTATGGGTAATAGACTCCGCCATACTCATACCAGGCAATGTCCATTTCATAATCGACAACTGCACGGTAAAATTGAGCAACCGCAGCCGGGACAATATGATACGCAGTGCCAACTGCGGGCTGGGTATTGATCCGATTAACCCCTTGAAGAACATACATATCACAGGCATTGGCAATGCTGTGCTGGAGGGGGCAGACGACCCACGGGCAACAGGAGACGGTGCCAAATATCTTATCAGCCCTGATTTTACGCCTGAGGGCCTGGCAAGTTACGGCAGCGATGCAGGCAAAGCCAACGAATCCCAAAAGGGTGACTGGCGCAACATCGGGATACTGATGGCAAGAGTCGATGGATTTTCAATTGAAAACCTGACTATCCGGGATTCACACTGCTGGGCAATATCACTGGAATACTGCACCGGAGGACGGGTGAGGGATATTGTGTTTGATTCCAATAACGGCAAGGTCATCAATGGCAAGTGGGAACTTATCCGCAATCAGGACGGACTCGATCTGCGCCGGGGATGCCGGGACATCCTGATAGAAAACATCACCGGAAAAAGCGGGGATGACCTGATTGCCCTTACGGCCCTGCCCGGAGCGGTCCGCCCGGCAGGAACCATTGGTTCCACAATGATATCAGGCGGGGATGAAAATATTTCAGACGGAGACATTTCCAATATTACAATCAGCAATGTGCGCGGATATTGCGCCGGCGGTCATCATATTATACGCCTGCTGAACAACGGCAGGATCAAGCTGCACAATATCCAGATAACACAGCTTATGGACACTTCACCACAGGGGCTGCAGGCAAAAGCAGCCATAAAAATCGGGGATCAGCAATACGGAGGCTCCTCTCCGCTGGGCGATACTTCGAACATTCAAATCAGCGGAGTCATATCCAAGGCGGAAAACGCCGTTCTTCTGGGCGGATCCCTGAAGGACTCCATGATTTCTGATGTACTGGCGTGCGCTACAGAAAACGAAGGCGTGGTTCTGCAGAACGAAAGCGTACCCACTGACGGTGTATTCCTCAACAATATCAGGAACGCTGGAAAAAACGGCATAGTGATACAAAATGTTTCCGATACATTCAAAAAATAAAAAGCAAAGACTGAATCAACCAATGAAGGAGAACGAAATGTACTTCACCACACCGATGCCCAATGTACGCAAATCAGCTTTCACCCTGATTGAGCTTTTGGTCGTCATAGCGATTATTGCCATACTGGCGGCCATGCTGCTTCCTGCGTTGAGCAAAGCCAGGCAGAAAGCCCGGGCGGCAAGCTGCCTGAACAACCTTAAGCAGCTGGGCCTGGCATCCACATGCTATCTTGACGACAATGACGATATCTTCATCCCAGCCTATGATACCAGCACCGGAAGCTCAGCCGACCTGTTCAGCCGCTATTGGTACTCCGAGCTGGGAAGCTATATCGGCATTTCAGAGGCTACAGCCCGCTCAACCGAAAACGCAAAAACCGTAATATGCTGCCCCAGCCTGGACAAAAAGACCACATGGTACCATAACTCCTACGGATACAATGTTGCTCTTGGAAGCTTCTACGGCAAGGACGGCACCTATACAAAATCATACAATTTCGGATACGGGACAACCAATTTCCCCAGAAGAATAGGCTCCATCACCTCACCTTCAGAACAAATGGTGTTTGCGGACTCCCGTTACCACGAGAACACTCTTGAAAACCGCTCAAAGGGAATATGGGCGATTTCCGCCTCAATGCAATTCAGCCTGCGCCACAGCCGCCGCTGCCAAATGGTTTATGCGGACGGACATGCCGCCCCGGATCTCCAGAACCTCTGCATAATACGCCACTGGCGGTCATATCCTCTGAACCAGTGCGGTGAAAATATAAGCACCATAAACAACCCATTGTCCACATACGACTACTCACCATATTAAGACAGCATCCATACATAAAACGGTAGACTCCAAATGAAGAAATACCTGCGACTCCTGTTCCTCTGCCTGACCGGGACGGCAGCACTGCTCTCCGCATACGATTTGAATACCAGGGCCCTTACTCCCATCGAACTCATGAAGCCCCCGCGCCACGAAAATATCAAACTCGTGGAAAATGGTAAACTGAAGTTCGCAATCGTATGGGACAAAGATGCTGAAATCTGCCCCCGGGCAAAAAAAAGCATTGCGCCTGCCGTGAAATTGCTGTGCGAGGCATTTGAAAAATGCACGGGGAAGCAGCCGGCCGTCTATGACATCGGGGAAGCAGTTCCGGCCTCCCTGCCCTGCCGCATATTAGTCGGCGGCAGCAAGCCGGCGCAGGAGGCCGGAGTGGATACTGCGGCCCTTCCTCCCCAGGGATTTGAGATCAGGACAACGGCGCAGGGAATCATCATTGCAGGAAATGATTCCTCCACAAATCCGGATTTCAACAAGGATCCTCTGGACAAGTACGGAAGCAGCAAGGGAACACTGTACGGTGCATACGATTTCGTGGAGCGCTTTTTAGGAGTCAGATTCTATTTCCCGGGAGAATACGGCTCAATCTGGCCACAAATCCGGGACTTTGAATTGAAACCGGCAAACTACAGGGACTACCCAAGATTTGACCAGCGGGGAACGACATACTACATCTGGTGCGCGGTCAAGGACGAGGCAAACAAGGCGCACTGGGAAAAGTTCATGGGACCGCTGAAACTCAAGGACACAAGCTTTGCGGAACGCTGGCGCATAGGCTCTTATCTGCCGAAAACCGCAAGCCACAGCCCAACCCCGGAAACACTGGCCAAAAACTATCCGGATCAGCTGAAGACAATCTTCTACACAAGTCCCAACGGCAGTTTCTTCTACAACCCGAAACAGCATGTGGGAAATGCCTACAATGTGGTGGACCTGAAATTCGCCGACCTGCTTGTCGATGCGTACAAAAGATTCTATGAAAGCAAGGGAAAGGATGACAGGGGGGATCTGAAATACTGGTGCAGCAACCGGGGCATGTCCTTCGGTGTTTGCGACACATTCATACAGAATGCGGACATAACCGAAGACGAAACTGTCAAAAAACTGAACCTGATAACGCAGAAGGACATTGACAGGGATCCCGATGCAGCCATGGCAAATGTATACGGCAGATTCTACCAGTATCTGGGCAGGCGCATTAAGGAAGAGCTGCCCGGAAAAAAGCTGGGCATCCTTGCCTACTACAATTCACGACTGGCATCCCTGGACCCAAGATGGCAGCTGCCGGACAATATAGAAATCAATCTCTGTGACTTCAGGCTGCCAATTAAAGTGCACAATCCCAAGGCAATGGGCAATGTCAGACAGACTTTCCGGGAATGGTATGAGGCCCTTGGAAACAGGACTGTCGACCTTGTATGGGCATATAACCCGAGACTGGACATCATCGCAAGATCAGTGGCAGGAGAATTTGTAGGGGACATCCCGAAAAAACTGGGAAAATACATGGGAAGGACTCTTATATGGTTCGACATGGACGGGGTCCACGATCTGTGGAACCACTACTATTCTTTCTATGCTGCACACAAGAGCCAGTGGAATCCGGAATGGGATGTGGATGCAGGCATTGACGAGCACTGGGCCCTGTTCTATGGGGAAAAACCGGGCGCCGTCCTGAAGGAGTTTCACAGAACAGTCAAGGACATGGTGATCAAGTACCATTCAGCTCATGATGACGCACTGCCAGGACTTTATCCCATAGCTGAACTGGACAAAATAGAAAAACTGCTGGCCAAGGCCCGCTCTATGATCAAGCCCGATTCAGTGGAAATGAAAAGATTTGAACTTCTCAGCGAGCCATGGCCAAACATGATCGCAGGACAGAGAGCCAGATACGCATACGAAAAGCCGGTTCATGCAGTAAGAAGACTTCTGGACGGGCAGCAGATCATTCTGGATGGAAAAGACGATGACCAGGTCTGGCGCAATGCAGCCTGCATGCCCATGTTCAGCCCAAAGATGGGGAAAAACCTTAAGCCGTCACAGCCTGTCACGGTGAAGTTTGCATGGGATGAAAAAGGCCTGTACGGATTCATCCGCGCTGAAGGCAAGGCGCGTATTACACCCGATAAGTCGATTTGGGACAACTGCAACTTCGAGCTGCTGCTTTCCCCCGGACTGAAGCAGGAGGAATATTATCAGATAGTCTTTGACGGAACAGGGCAGACCTGCTGCATCTACAAAAAGCTGCTTCCAATACCCCAGCCGTCGGACAAAAGCTGGATGCCGACCGGATTCAAAATGAAAAACTCCGTAGACGACAATGGCTGGTCCACTGAGTTCTTCCTGCCGTTCAGCGCCATAAAGAAAAAAACGCCGGCACCATACGACTGCTGGTATGCAAATGTGGTTCATAACAGAAAACTACCAAAGGCGGAGTATATGGGAAGTTCAATGACACTCGGTGTCAACGCAAACCTGCAGATGTTCGGTCTGATTAAATTCGGCGGCAGAGGTGACAAATGAAATACATTGTTTTCACGATAACTCTGATGCTTACGCTGCTCGTTTCCGGCAGCCAGCAGGTGACTGCAGTACTCAAGGACGCAAACATCTACAAGGCCGCAAACTATGCATTCGCCAGAGAGGCGCTGATATACAACAGGCACTGCAAATACAGGCTTGTGCTTTCCCTGTCCCGACCGGGCATGGACAATGTGCCGTACCCCGTGACTAAACTGCGCCTATATTCAAGCAATTTCGGATTCGGGGCTTTGAATGACTTTATCACATTCAATGTGAACGACATTTCAATGTATGTCATCAATACAGACAGGGAAGACATGCAGCCCTGGCAGGACGGCAGCAGGAAAGGAGTAACTTTCCCATTGCGCTTTGACGGAGTTTTCCTGAAGGTGACCGCCTATATGATACCTGATTCCCCATGCCTGTTCTTCCGTGTCAGCCATAAGGGCAGCCTGGTGGAATGCCGCAGCATGAAAGCAATGTTCAGTGTCATCCCGTCCTCATACGTCATGAAGGACAAGAAGGTAATATGGCAGGGAGACGAATACAGGCGCAAGGCAATTACATCCGGCGGCGTGATTTCACAGTCTCCCCTAAAGCAGCCTCTGAACAAAGAAAAGGACTGGATCATTCTTCATGACGAGCTTTTGGACGGCTCAGGTGACGACAAGGGGACAGGTCCATCCGCCCTTGCCTTCCAGGGCAGCGGAATAGCTGATGCCACCGTACTTCTGCGTAATAGCTGGACTTCCAAGGTAAATCTGAACATGAAGCCCGGCAGTGCCTCTTTCAACTTTGCAATATGGCAGCCGACCACACCGACAGCAAATAATGTATTTATAAATAAATGGAATGAAATGGCTGAAATGGTCATGAAAGAACTTAATATTTCCTACTGAATCATAGCATATTCATCTTAAGCAGAAGACCGCTGTATAACGCAATGAACATACCTGATAACATAATTTTACCGGATATTCCTGGAAATATACTGATAAAAGCTGCCGAAACCCTGCAGCTTTGTAGCAAAGATCCAATTCCTGACAAAGGCTTTCCCTTCCCCTACATAGCACCTGGCGGGGCCTACGGAATGATGTGGTGGCAGCTGGATTTCTCCATTGCCCTTGCCGGAATGCGGCATTTTGACCATACATTCTGCCGCAATGGACTGCTGAACTTTATCACCGGCCGGAAGGAAAATGGGAGAATACCACTTTGGGGAAATGACAGGCTTCCAATGTACAATGGAGAAAGGATGCAGAGAGAGGATGTTTCCAGTCTGCCTAAACTTTTCGACGCAGCATGGAAGATCGCCG
>JAZURH010000418.1:0-5329 GCA_045606125.1 Lentisphaeria bacterium
CTGTGGAGAAATCAATAAGACTGCAGCTTTACCCTGTGGATGAGAACAATCCCGTCGTCTGGAAAGGAACATTGAAGAACTACAAGAATACGGCCAGAGGAAGTTTTCTGCTGAAGGCGACTGTTCTTGGCGGGGATATCATTACACCTATCTGGGGGGTAGCTCCCAAGAAAAAGAAGAATTGAACCGGAAGTGAATATAATTACAGGAGTCAGGTAAAATGAAGATCTGGTATATGCTTGCTATGACCCTGCTCAGCGCATGGGTCCTTGGTGCTGAGTATAAGCTTGGCAAAGCGGAGAATGTGAAAATAGACGGAAAATTGGACGAGGCCTGCTGGCAGTCTGCGGAAAAGGCCGATGGTTTTGTAAAGCTTGGCGTGGAAGGCGGCAAAAAGGCCGTTAAACAAACAGAAGCCATAATGCTGGTTGACGGGGATGCACTTTATTTCGGCATAACTTGCCATGGCATCGAGGGGCTTAAGGACAATCTCAAGGGAACTGTTACAAATGCCTGGGCAAATGACCTTGTGGAATTGTTTATTTCTCCAACGCAGAGCGGCGCAGAATACTATCAGATCGTTATAACTGCCGGTGGCGGGATGTGGAACGATTATTGCGAGGAATCAGGCAACATACATCCTGATCCCTATAATCCCTCATACGAACTTGCAACGGGACGCCTGGCCGACGCCTGGACCGTCGAGGCCCGCATACCGTTCCATGCCTTCTACATGACCGGAGCCGAGGCATGGCAGAACAAATGGTTCCTTAATGTGGTCAGATGGGCGACCAATGGACGCTCCATGGAGAACAGCACTTGGGCTCCCCTGTATGAGCGCAACATGGAAATCAGAAAGTTCCATAAGGTGACTGGCATTCCAGCAAAGCCCGTCATGTATGATTTGCGCATAGAAGACGCCGTCTTTGAAAACCGGGGCAGAAGCGGCAAGGATATTAAAGGAAAACTCAATGTGAATGTCAGGTTGGGAAAGGCACCAGCCGGAAAATACACTCTTGAACTTCAGGGCAGGAAAATTGCCGCTGACCTCAAGGCCGGAATCAACAGCGTGACATGCGATTATTCGTTTGACAAGGATGGCCGTGTTCTGGTTCCCATGACTCTCTTCAACGCCAAGGGCGAAGTCGTTGCAAAGCGGGGTTATCCTGTCCTTGTCGAGGCTCAGCCGCTGCAGGTCAAGTTCACGGCTCCGCATTACGGCGGGAATTTCTATCCCGGTGAGGACAGCAGCCGCCTCAGGGGTACAGTCAAGGTCAGTACCGGTGACAATGCGGTTGTGATGAATGTATCCGGCAAAGAATACAAGCTTCCAGTGAAAGATGGTTATGCGGTTTTTGACATTGATGTGTCCGGAATAAAAGGGGCAATCGATGTCAGCATCGGCGAACTGAAGTACAGCATCAACCGTATCGACGATGCCCTTGCATGGATACGGGATGGAAAGATAATTGTAAATGGAAAGCCTACATTCCAGCTTGGATGGTATGGAGGACATGGCTGGATCACATCGCATGCCTTTGTGGAAAAATATCCCAAGATGGGTATGAAGCATCCTCTTAATCTGGGAACATGGATCAATCTTGAATTGCCGAGAGTCTGCTACAGTACTATTGAAAGGGATGAAATGGTCTTTGACAGGGTTCCCTCGCAGAAGGCTTTTGACGCAGTTAAGGCCGTCATAGAGCGTAACCGCAACTCCAAGTCCTATATATACTATCTTTCAGATGAACCTGAGTGCCGCGGCGTGTCGAACATCTATCTCAGGCACATCTACAATTACATCAAGAAACATGACCCGCGCCGTCTTGTCATGATAATCTCCAGAGCACCCGTCGCATATATTGATTGCGCCGATATCATAAATCCCCATCCTTATATTTCACCTTCCGTGGACAAGAATGGCAAGCGCATGCTTCAGAACGGAGTTGATAAACTGAGGGATATGTGCGCCAGCGTAGAGGCATTGAACAAAAAGGACAAGGCTCTTATGCTTACACCCCAGGCCCACTGCTATTCCTTTAACAACATATTTGCGGACTATCCCACCTTTGACGAGAACAATGCGTCTCTCTGGTCCAGCGTGTGTCATGGAGGCCAGGGCTTCACACCCTATATCTGGTATGACCATGCGGCACGCCCGAATCTCGATTTAGGATTTGACTTTGCATAGCAGTCTGCAAACCGACTTGAAGATATGCTTACTTCTTCCGATCAGGAGCGTATCCCCGGAGATGAGGGCAGGGTGTTCCGCAAAGATGGAAAGACCATGTACGTTGTGGTCAATGTCTACAATGAGAAGAGAACATTTGAATTGGAAACCGGATTGAAGAAACTTTATGTGTTCCGCAGCGACGAAGAGATCAAGCCTGTCGGTGGTAAGGTCACGCTGAATCTTGAACCCTACGGAGTGCGTATTCTTACATCTGAAAAGATGGATGAAGGCCTGACTACTGAAAAGGAAGTGCGCGAGGCTATTGCAAAGGCTGATCATGAGCGCGCGAACCGCGGCAATATTCTGTTTGGCAGAGGGCGTGAAATTGAACTTTTCTTCCCCCAGAGCAGACCATATAATCTGCAGAATGCCATGGAGCAGCAGGACAAGATGTTCGACGGAAATACATTTGTGTCAGCCTGGATGCCCAGGTCCATAGTCGAACCCAATCTCTGGTATGAGATGGCTTTCACTACATTTGTGCCCAGGTTTACAAAGGCACGCATATACGGCTGGAACCTGAAAGGACTCAAGTTCAAAATATGGAAGTTCGGAAAGTGGATTGAGCCTGAAGCAAAGAGGACCGAGGACAAGTACAGTATGGAACTTGACTTCGGAAAGCAGCTCAGGACCGTAAAAGTCCGCCTTGAGTTTGTTCCCAAGGAAGCTGAACTTTATGAGTTTGAGCTTATAAAGTAATATCCGGACCATGAAATCCAGACGGCCGGGCTCCAGTAATGGTGTCCGGTCGTTTTTATTTGATCAATATTTCCGGGAGTAGTTTATGCAGGTGCTGGCAGCGCCAATCCAGGAATACACCGATGCTGCATTCCGCAATGCTCATTCTATTGCTGCAGGCGGTATTGATGAATATTACACCCCTTTTATCCGCCTGGAGAGGGGCGGTCTGTCCAAAAGGGCATCCATGGACATTGCGGCTGAAAATGACCGTTGTGGCAGGCTTGTGCCCCAATTGCTTGCAAAGGATGGAGAGGAGACTGGGCGTCTTGTGGAAATTGTCATGGATAATGGTTTCCGCCGCGTGGATTTCAATTTCGGCTGCCCTTTTCCCAAGGTGGTTAAATCCGGATATGGGGCAGGTATTCTGTGCAGTCCTGAAAAAATCCGTGAGGTGCTTTCTGCTGCTCTGTGCTATTCAGGGCTTAAGGTTTCAGTCAAGATGCGTCTCGGACTGGTCTGCAATGACGGATGTCTTGCGCTTCTTCCTTTGCTGAATGATTTTCCTTTGAACAGGATTGTACTCCATGCCAGGACAGCTGTTCAACAATATGACGGCTTGCCTGACAGGGATGCCTTTATGCGTTTTGCGGAAGGTTGCTGTCATCCCGTTTTTTACAATGGCGATGTGCGTTCAAGACGGGATGCCGCAGGCATGGACAAAATCATGATAGGGCGCGGGTTGCTTGAAAATCCGCTGCTGCCGGTGCAGCTGTACGGGAAGCAGGGCTCATTGAGGAAATTTCATGATGTATATGTGGAGGAATGCTGCCGTCTGTATAATCAGCCTATGCTCAAGTTGAAATTGCTTTGGGATTATTTTATGCCCGCACTTGAAAAGAGACTCCGCAAAAGCATTCAGAAAGCAGTTACCCTTGAGGAATATATGGAGTTTGCGGAGCTGGCTCTTGATTCCGGCAATTTTTGAAATTAGCTTTATAGACAAAAAAGCCAGTCCGGAGACTGGCTTGAAAATCTGGTACCCGGGAGAGGAATTGAACCTCCGACCAATAGTTTAGGAAACTACTGCTCTATCCACTGAGCTACCCAGGCAAATAACAGGCATAATATACCTGCTAAATCAGGAATGGCAAATTGCCATGTCAGCAATTTGCAGGATTGCTGCATATATACAATGATCAAGCAGTGTCAGAAGCTCCATCCGCAGTCTCTGAGAAGCTGTTCAAAGCGTCTGCCGTAGTTGATATAGTTGCTGTATCTGATGTCCGCTTCGCATTCTTTGCTTTCATCGTGGAATACGACTGCCAGGTGGGGTTCCATGGAGAATCCGCCGTCATAGCCATTTTCACGGAGATCGTTTACGATTGCCCGCACATCTCCTGCTCCGTCTCCTGCGTATGTGAATCTGGGTTCAGGCCTTTCGCAGTCTTCCCGCGGCAGGGCTACCGAATCCTTTATGTGCACATAGATGACATGTTCCCGTACATTCCTGTAGAATTCCCATGATGACTGGAGAGGCCAGGGTTTCTCTCCGATGCATCTGTAGTTGAATGTGGGGTTTCCCGTGTCAAAGATGAGTTTCATTGCGGGATTGTCCACCTTTTCAAGGAGCTTGAGTGTGTGCAGATGGGAGAGTCCTCCGTAGTTCATGCAGTTTTCATGACCGTAGATAATGCCGTTGTCCGCACATATTTTTACAAGTTCCCGGACTTTTTTGAAAATGATTTCCTCAAGTTCAGGGGAATCCGGCTTCTCGTCCTTAGGTGTGAGGAAACTCATGCCCCGCAGCAGTTTTATTCCCAGCTTTTCCATCCTGGGCAGTGCATCCTTCAGTTCCTTCAAAGAAGCTTGAAAATCCTCTTCGCTGCGGGGGTGTCTCTGCCAGTTTGCTATGCAGCTGCCAAAGCAGTTGATGCTGATGCCGGCATCTTGGAGCATGCCGCATATCTGTTCAAACTCGGCGTCATCCAGCGAAGCAAGGTTCTTGCCGTTGATGTTGCGGCATTCAATGTATTTCCAGCCAAGTTCCTTTGTAGCCTTTATTTGCGTGGAAAAGTCCTTTCCTGCTTCATCTGCGAAACCTGTGAGAAACATGTTATGCTCCTTTTCCTGATAAAAATCATGTTCATGCCCTGCAGTATTCTGCTGCAGAAATATTAAAAAAGACCGGCAGAGACTGCCGGTCCTGGAAATGTCCATGCGCACTGGGCGCATGGTGCAGAACTTTAAGTTCAGATGGAGGCCTGGCAGGCTGTGATGGCAGCGACACCGGCGATGTCTTCTGCGGAGCAGCCGCGGGACAGGTCGTTAACAGGCTTGGCAAGACCCTGGAGGATGGGGCCGTATGCCTCTGCCTTGGCCAGACGCTGGGTCATCTTGTAGCAGATGTTTCCGCAG
>JAZURH010000419.1:0-7561 GCA_045606125.1 Lentisphaeria bacterium
GTCAGCGGAATCGCAGGACCCGGCGGTGGTGTCCCCGGAAAACCTGTTGGAACTGTTTTTATTGGTGTGGCCGGCAGGGAATGGCAGGATGTCAGACGGTTTAATTTTGATGGAGACAGGGCAGGAGTACGCAGAAAAACAGTGCTTAAGGCTCTGGAAATGCTCAGAGAGCATATCTGATGTCGGAAAAGTAAAAAGCAGGCGGTGTTTTATATCTTGTGCAATTGCATATTACAGGCTTTGCTAAAAAAGTGCAGTAATGCCGACATCTTTGAAAAGCAGCTTGCGAAACCACGCAATTACATTATCTTTATTCCCGTTTGAAACAGAATAGTGAAAACGGGAAATGTCCCGTTGATTGCGGAGGTTGAATACTATGGCAAAAGAAGCAGCAGTTAATGCAGGGGCGGAAGCTCGTGAACGTAATCTCAAGGCGGCCCTCGGGCAGATCGAAAAGGCATTTGGTAAAGGGAGCATAATGAGGCTGGGAGATCAGACCCAGGAACAGGTGCCAGTAATCAGTTCCGGAGCCATGGCTCTGGATATTGCCCTGGGATGCGGCGGTTTTCCAAAAGGAAGGGTAATTGAAATATTCGGCCCCGAGGCTTCCGGTAAGACGACTGTATGTCTTCATGCAGTGGCAAATGCACAGAAGAACGGGGGAACATGCGCCTACATCGATACGGAACATGCCCTTGATCCAAGATATGCGAAAATAATCGGTGTCGATACGGATAATCTGCTTATTTCACAGCCGGACTGCGGTGAAGATGCACTGAACATCGCGGAGACACTTGTGCAAAGCGGCGCAATCGATGTACTGATAATAGATTCAGTGGCCGCACTGGTTCCGAGAGCTGAAATCGAAGGACAGATGGGAGACAACCATGTGGGACTCCAGGCCAGGCTCATGTCACAGGCCCTGCGTAAACTGACGCCGATAATAAACAGAAACAATACATGCGTCATCTTCACAAACCAGATAAGGGAGAAAATAGGCGTCATGTTCGGCAGTCCTGAGACTACAACTGGAGGACGTGCACTTAAATTCTATGCATCCGTAAGGCTGGATATACGCCGCATTGCCACCATTAAATCGCCGGACGGACAGGCTCAGGGCAGCCGGGTGAAGGTGAAGGTTGTGAAGAACAAGCTGGCGGCACCGTTCATGGAATGTGAGTTCGACATAATGTACGATGAGGGCATTTCCAGGGCAGGTTCACTTCTGGATGTGGCACTGGATATGAAGATAATCGAAAAGAGAGGTTCCTGGTTCTCGTTTGGCGATCAGCAGGTAGGCCAGGGCCGTGAGCAGACAAAGAAGATCATAGCGCAGGATGAGGCGCTGGCGGCAAAGCTTGAATCCATGATACGTGAGAGGACAGTGTCAACTGCAATTGTTAATGAACCTGTGGATGATGAGCTGCCTCCTGAAGATGACTTCATGGATGGTGACCGTTGATGGAGTGCGGCAAATGCCAGAGACCATAAAGACAAAGTGCCGTGTCTGCGGCAAGGCGGTTGAAGTTCCGGTTGTCAGGGTGCTTGCATCGGATGATGAGAGGCACCTTAAAGAACTTTTCAATGGCAAGTTGAACTGTGCCGCCTGTCCTGAATGCGGCAGCAGGATTGCCGCACCATGCAGCCTTGTATTCAAGGATTCGGAAGATCCTTATATTCTTTATGAACTTTCCCAGCCGGAAGACATGCAAATCGATGAGCTTGAGCAGAAGATCGATGAAATGGCCACGGAAGTTTTTGCGGCGGAGGGATTACCCCGCCCCGTGGTCAGAATTGTTTTCAGCAGGACGGATTTTATAGAGAAGATCGCCATAAGAAGAATGGGGATTGATGACAGGCTGTTGGAGTTTGCAAAACTGCAGCTTTTCCGAACTATGGAGGAACCCCAGCTTTTGCAGTGTCGCCACAGGCTTCTTCTTGACTATTCCCATTGTACGGAAGAAGTTCTGGCGCTTCTCATATATGATCTGGAGGAGGCCCGCTTTGTAAATACGCTGCATGTGCCTATGGAGGAGTTTGATTCTCTTGTGAGGGAATGTGAGGCAAACAGGGATCTGCAGGTCGAGCTTGAGGCAGCTTTCCCCGGGTGTCATGTTTCAGCGGACAAGCTGCTCTGACTGTGTGCCGTAGTGAAATCACTGGTATAGATCAGATTTGTTTCACTGTTTGGCTGGACAATGCCGATGTATTGAAATTGCTTTATGTGATTGAAAATGGGCGTAATGACATTATCTTACCGCAATTTTGTGTAGTGTTTTTACAACAGGATGGAAAGGACAATGAAATACGCATTTTGGGTTTTTAGTGCTGTTCTGCTTGCGGGGATTCCGGCTGTATATGCCACTAATGAGGATATAGGTGCTGCCATCTATGATCCGAAACGGACTGTGCTGATAGAGGCGCAGCAGGCTGAAGTTGAAGGTAAAAACAAGGCGGCAGCCAGGCTTTACAATCGGCTTGCAGCTATGGTGAGTGAACGGGATGTGAAGGCAGCCTTGTATTTAAGGGAGGCCTATTGCTGGAAGAAGGCGAATAAGACCCACATGGCCTTTGAACGCTATCGCGAGACTCTTCAGCAGTATCCGCTTTATATTTCATACGAAGAGGTAGTTCCCCGGCTCAGAGAGCTTGCCCAGGCATTCCTTGATGGAAATGGCACATTTTTCGGTTTGAGGGATCGTGAGAGTGCCATAGGCATATATAAACTTATTATTCTTGAAACACCGGCTACCGGAGAAACAGCAGGTGACAGGATGAAGCTGGCGGAACTTCTGGTTGCAGCCGGCCGTGAGGAGGAGGCAGTCAATGCCTATGCAGATCTGCTGCGTCAGCAGCCGGAAAATGATGATGCCAGACTTGAAATGGCAAAGCTTCTTATGGAACTCTCAAGAAAAAGCGATGGGGACGGAAGCAGGCTGCGCGCGGCAGAACGCCATGCAAAGATCATTCTGGAACGCAATCCCGAGTATAGCGGAAAGGATGAAGTCCAGGTTCTGGTCCAGGAGGCAAGGGAGCAGGAGGCCGGAAGGCTTTTGGGTATGGCGGAATTTTATCTGAGGAAAAGCCATTGCAGGCCGGAAGCGGCCAAACGTTATATAAATGAACTGCTTCTCCAGTATCAGGGGACAGCTGCTTCCTGGAAGGCAAAGCGCCTGTTGGATGAGCATCCGGCATTCAAGGAGGAGGGCGCCAGCAAATGAAAATCAGTTTTGTAAAGTATTTTGCAGTTGTACTGGTTTTGTTTTGCCAGTCCTGTGTTTATCATCTTGGCTCGGAAAACGGGCTGCTTTCCAAAGTGTATGTTGAAGATGTTTTGAACAAAACGGAAGAGCCGGAACTTGGCGGAATGCTTCATTCTGCGGTTGCTGAGCTGCTTGGTACTGCACCAACTGCCAGGAGCCGTAAGGAGTGTGGCCTTGCTCTTGAAGTTCTCAGTCTGGAAAATAGAGGATGGGCCAGGGCCGAGATTCGTGATAAGAGAGTAAGGGATGATGACAGCGATGCATATCAAACTGTTTTGTACAGAATACGCATTAAGGTCAGATATTCTGTTAAAGATCATAGTGGAAAACTGCATCAGGGTATCGTCGAGGGATTAGGCAATCTTCCGAAAATGCATGATAGAAACATACCACTTCAGTATGCATTGAAGCTGGCGGCGGATGATGCAGCGAAAAAAATAGTTGAGGCCATTTCTGATGCCGATGTCAGCGCAGGGGCAAAGCTTTGAGTTTATGTTATGGAAATAAGAGTCGGGCAGGGATTTGATTTGCACAGGACGGTGTCCGGAAGACCCCTGATCATAGGAGGAATCAATATCCCTTCTGATTTTGGGCTTCTTGGACATTCTGATGCGGATGTACTGCTTCATGCCATTACGGATGCGTTGCTCGGAGCCGTGGCTGCTGGGGATATAGGCACCTGGTTTCCTGACAATGATCCAAGATATAAGGGGGCGGATAGTGCAGTTCTGTTGAAGACTGTGCTGGCATCAGATCAGCTCAGACCATGGAAAATAGTGAATCTTGACTGCACCTTGTTTGCGGAAAAACCAAAGTTTTTTCCATGGCGTGACAGTATCCGCGGATCTCTTGCTGATATTTTAGGGTGCTCAATTGATGTTGTTTCCGTGAAGGCCAAGACCGGTGAAAAGCTTGATGCTGTCGGTCAAGGGCTCGCAATATCTGCAGCGGCTGTGGTGCTGCTGCAGAAGTGATTTGTCCATAGATGTAAATATTACGCCATTTTTGAAATTACATCTATAATTGAATTGCTGCGCTGTGCGTTATAGGGACGGCTGGTGCACGGTCAATGGTTTTGCCGGAAGGCAGTGAACAATCCGTGGTGGTCTGCTAGTGCCGGCGGGATTTTGTGTGGTCCTGTAGTTTGCCATGTTGTTTCTATCCATGTCCCAGTTTTTTGACTTTCTTTGTCCTCCTCTGTGTCCCTGCTGCGGTCTTGAACTGAGCTCCGGAAAAGGGAAATTGTGCTCTGAATGTGAAACGCAGCTGCCTTTGTTGCCTGAAAGGAGATGCACTGGATGCGGAGGTCCAAATCCGGGGCACCTTTCCATGTGCAGGGAGTGCATTGAAATTGACGGTGGGCGTCCCTGGAAGCTTGCAGTCTCCGCTTTTCCTCATTCTGGTATTGCACGCCGTCTGATTCATATCTACAAGTATAGGGGAGGAGTATATCTGGCTCCTTTTCTGGCTCAAAGTATGTATGACGCCTGGAATGCCCATGGCTCTGAAGTCGATGGTGTGGCATATATACCTCTTCATTTCATAAGGTATTTGATGCGTGGCTATAATCAATCTGAAATAATAGCCGGTATGCTGGCTGAACGCCTGGGCGTTCCACTGATGCGGCCTTTGCGCCGTCGCCGATGGACTGCCATGCAGGCACGGCTTGACCATGGCAGACGGCGTACAAATATGACCGGCGCCTTTGCGGTTTCAGGTGACGGAGAGAAGGTTCACGGTAAAAGAATACTTCTTGTGGATGATGTGTTTACTACCGGCGCGACACTGACTGCTGCAGCAAAGGAAATCATAGGCGCCGGCGCCGCTGAAGTGTCTGTTCTGTGTGCAGCGCGAGCTTGAAAAGCAGTGTGCAAAATATGTCTTGCGCTCTTGTAAAATCAGTAAAATAAGATTTATTATCAAGCGGGTTTCTACATATGTACGGTGCATTTGATCTGTTGTGCACTGTGTGCTTTTTCATACGTGGTACTACAATTCTGGAGAGAAAATGAACAACGTAAAGGATTTTGGTGCAGTCGGTGACGGTATTGTCAAGGATACGGAAGCCATACAGAAGGCAATAGATGCAGGTGGCACGGTATATTTCCCCAGAGGCATATATCATACAGGAACCATTTTTCTCCGCAGCAACGGCGGACTTGAACTTGATCAGGACGCGGTCATACTGGCAAGCCTGGAGGAGGCGGATTACAATGATCCCGCTGTACCGGCCACAATGGCAGGCAGTCAGGCTTGCGGAGGCAGCAACAGACATCTTGTAATAGCCGATAATGTGGAGAATGTCTTTATCCGCGGCGGCAAGTTTATCGGACGTGGCAATGAAATATTCAGAAGCCGGGAGTTCATTTATACGAAGACAGGTCTCGGTCCTGTATGGAAATATGATGTTGGATTCAGGCCTGCCCAGCTTATGGTGTTCAATGAAAGCAAGGGAATCCGCCTCAATGATTTTACAATTGAGGATGCAAGCGGATGGTCGTGTTTCCTGTACGGATGCGAGGATGCGAACATAAACGGAATACGCATAAGGAACAGCCCCTATATCGGCGAGAATGACGGCATAGATATTGATTGCTGTTCTCATGTGACGGTTTCAAATTGTGATATTGATGTGGGTGATGATGCTTTTACTCTCCGTGGATGCAGTACCCGCCTGACAAATCCCCGTCCCTGCGAGTGGGTTACGATTTCAAACTGTATCTTCCGCAGTGCCTATGCCCATGCCATACGCATCGGCGTGGGAAATGGCGAGATAAGGAATTGCGCGTTCAGCAATATATCTGTTCTTGACACACTTATCGCCATACATGTAAATGCAAAGTATTCCGGCGGGGAAAATGCCACGGGCGCATACATACATGACCTTGCCTTCCGTAATTTCCATGTAGACGCGGCACAGCTTGCCTTTGTCAGGCTGGATTACAGGTTTGCTGAAGCTCCATGCGTGACCTCCATCAAAAATCTGCAGTTTGACAATATTGACGGCACTGTCAGGCAGGCGTCAATGCTGCATGGAAACGGGATAGGGACCATTGAAGATGTTAATTTCTCCAATGTGAGCCTTAATGTCAAGGGGGACAATACCCGTACGGATAATGTGAGAAGTTTCTGCATGGTGGAAGGTACTGACGGAATGTTCGAACTTACAAAGGCGAAGAACGTCAATTTCTTCAATGTTCAGTTGAAATATGAGCATCCTGAATGCTGGAAATGCGATGTGGCTCAGCATGACTGCGAGAATGTTACTGCAGAATGCTGCCGTTTCCCCCATTCTTGATCGTTGAAGCGCGGCGGTGCCTGTCTGATTTTGTTTTCAGATCGGGCCGTCACAGGTGTTGTTATTTTTCAGACTTTATCTCGGAGTAGTGATCTATGGCTGATGTTAGGGATTTTGGTGCAATTGGAGATGGTATAGTTAAGGACACCGCTGCATTGCAGGCTGCTGTTGACGCCGTTGCGGAAAAAGGTGGTGGCAAGGTGGTGGTTCCCGCCGGGACTTATCTTTGCGGAACCATATATCTCAGGGACCATATAACCCTTGAACTGGAGTCCGGCGCCACAATTCTTGGCAGCCCGGATCCGGAGGACTACAATGCCGATGATTTCTGTCCCCAGAATGTAGTTTTCAAGACTGAAAATGTAAGCGGTGCTCATTTGATCGTGGCAGTGGAAGTCACGGATATAGCAATCACGGGGCAGGGTGTTATTGACGGCAACAGGCAGGTCTTTTACGGGGATGAAGTCTGGGAGCATGCTCCTGACCATTTCAAGCTGAAGGAATGGCGCCCCGGGCAGATGCTTTTCATTTGCGAATGCAAGCATGTCAGAATAAATGGCGTAAAGATGCTGAATGCGCCATATTGGACATGTTTCCTTCATGGATGCGAGGATGTGACCGTATCCGACCTGTTCATCTGGAACGATTACCGTACTATTAACGGTGATGGTCTGGATATTGACTGCTGCAACAGGGTCACGGTTACGAATTGCAATATATCCAGCGGGGATGATTCCATTACATTGCGTGGAAATGCAAAACCCCTCAAAGATAAGACCCGTATCTGCGAAAATGTAAGCATTTCCAATTGCGTGCTCCAGTCAAGGTGTAATGCCTTCCGCATAGGCGTTGGCAATACAACTGTCAGAAACGCAGTGCTGAATAATATAACCATACATGATTCCAGAACTGGCATTTGCCTTCAGGCGCGTTATTCGTCTGCTTCCCCAAGTCGGAGGCCAAGCGGTCTTAGGAAGACAACAGCAAGCAGCAACTCCTT
>JAZURH010000420.1:0-7402 GCA_045606125.1 Lentisphaeria bacterium
GGTCTTGCCGATAAGCGTGCGCAGGTTGAACTTGTGTACTACGTCTGCACCGTAGCGCTCGAAACGTATTGAACTGGTAGGCTCGCAGCTTACAACATCCCAGCCTTCTTCAGTCTGGCGCATGACTGGACCTACATGGAAAAAGCAGTTGATGCTTTCATAGTCTATTGGGGGGAAGACATCGTCCTCTATGGCACGGATATGGAAACGGCTGCGCCCTGTGAAGAGCATGCCGCTGACTGTTATCATTTCACCCAGCTTAAGAGATTTTGCATCTTCCGCTGACATTGGAAGTCTTATGTCTTTCATATTGCATTTACCTCGTTTTGTCTGTGTTGGCCCTTTGTGTCAGTCCAGGTCGCCTGTGTAGGCGATGTTTCCGTTTCCGTCTATCCGGGCTATCCATCTTCTGCCTACAAGGCACTGTGCATTGACTGCGACGGGCAGGGCAGCAGTATGGGTGACAGCCACATCCAGGTTGATGGCAAGGACAGCGTTTATGCCCCTGGAACCCATGGGACCTATTCCAAGCTTGCGCGATGCGTCGTAAAGTTCTTTCTCCAGACGGCTTACTTCAGGATCCGGATGGTGCTTGCCTATCGGGCGCAGCAGGGCAGCCTTCTTGGCAAGGCTCATGCACAAATCAGCTGTTCCACCGATGCCGACGCCTATTATGGCGGGAGGGCATACTTTGCCGGCATAGCATGCGTCCTTGATGCATTCTATGACAAACTTCTTGATTCCAGCTTCGCCGTCTGCCGGAAACATCATGCGGTAGAATGTGCCGAATATCTCGGAACCTCCGCCTTTGGGAGCCGCAAGTATTTCAATGCCGTCATCATCTCTGTCAAAGAACAATTCCACCTTTGGCATTCCGGGGCCGATGTTGTCTCCCGGATTCTTTCTTGTCAGGGGATGGACCATTGTGGGACGCAGAAAACATTCAGCTGTGGCCCGTGCCGTCGCCTCTTCCGCGCATTTGAATATGACACTGAAACCGCCTTCGATCTGTGCGTCCTTTCCGATGTGGACGAAGAACATGGGGAAACCCGTATCAGCGCAGACCAGACCGTTGCCTTTTTCAGACATGTCGGCATTCTGGAGACTTATTTCCAGATGCTTTTTTGCCATGGGATCCTTTTCTTCATCAAGTGCCTTTTTCAGTGCGCTGCGTATGTCCGGCGGCATTTTTGTCGCTCCCAGACGCATGGCATTGTACATTGCGTCAGTCAAAGTTTCACGCTTTATCATAGTCAAATACCTCTTTTGTGGTTAAAAGTTCCTTGTATTCCAGATAGGTTTTCTTGTCCATCACGCGTGGCAGGGAGGCGATTTCTTTTGCCTTTGCCGCATTGTCCTGAAGCAGGGATACTGCGTCCATCGCAAGAAGTTTGGCACCCTGTATGTATGCAAGTTCAGGATCGGTGACAACGAAGTCCTTTGAATGAGGAGAACCGCAGAAACCGGCTGAATAAGCGTGGAGGGCCGGCATAAGCATGCTAATGTCCCCCATGTCCGTGGAGGAACCCCTGTGTCCGAAGTTGCCCAGTGTTCCACCGCAAAGTTCCCGTAGATTGTCCCCATGGACCGCATTGAGTTCGGCGCATCCCTGATAGGGCATATATCCTCCCAGATTGTTTATTTCAACTGATCCGCCGAATGCCATTGCAGCGGCCTTCAGGCAGCGGTCGACTACAGCGCAGGCGTTTTTCACGGCTTCGGGCGTCTTGGCACGCACCTGAAGCTCAAGTTCGACCCGTCCGGGCACTACATTAACCGCATTTCCTCCGTCGGAAATAATGCCGTGTATGCGTACGCTGTCCTTGTCGTTGAAGGTGTCCCGTTGTCCGTCTATCATATTGAGCGCCTGTCTTGCCATGGTGGCCGCGTTGATGCCTTCCCAGGGACTGAGTCCACCATGTGCGGCTCTGCCTTTGAAGATTATCTGCTTCATGCAGAAGCCGTTGAAGCTTTCCGGAGTGAAAGTGTCATGCCCTGCATGGATCAGAAGCACCATGTCTATGTCATCCATTACTCCGGTTTTTATGAACTCCGGTTTCCCGCCGCAGTATGTTATCTTTCCTTCTGAAATCAGCTTGTTGCAGAAATCCAGTGCCTGTCCTTCTTCAGCGGGAACTGCTATAAATGCAATGGAGCCGTTCAGTTTGTCCATCATCGGCACAAGGGCCCTGGCGGCCGCCAGCATCATAGTGATCTGGGCGTGATGCCCGCAGGCGTGGGCGGCGCCCGTTTCCTTGTCTGCAAAAGGATGGGATGGCACGGGCAGGGCGTCAAGCTCTCCCATGATGGCAATTTTAGGACCTGGCCTGCCGCTGTCGATGTCTGCACGCAGTCCTGTCATCACCAGGTCGGTTTTGACTTCAAGCCCAAGCTTTTCCAGTTCCTTTTTTACAAATGCAGAGGTTTTCTTCTCCTTGTATCCAGTTTCAGGATTGTTGAGAAGAAAATCCGCAATGGCCAGGATCCCGTTCCTGTTTTCGTCGATGCTTTCTATGACTGTTTTTTTCAGTTCATTCATGCAAAGTACTCCTCCTGCTTGTATTTTGAGAGGACGTCGAAGTTCGGTTCCACATCCAGTCCGGGCTTGTCCCTGAGTGTATATGTTCCGGGCTGATCTGTGAGCAGAACAGGATTTCCCAGGTTTTCGACGTAGAATTTGTCCGCCGGTGATATGTCAGACGGATAGTTGACATTGGGCAGTGTGGCCAGATTTGCCACGACCGTAGTACCCAGTGAAGATTCTCCCATGCCTCCCAGCCAGCATCCCAGCCCGGCCTGACCGCACAGTTCATGTATTTTCAGTGATTCTGTTATGCCTCCGACCCTGGCGTACTTGATGTTGATGAACTTGCAGGCGCCTGTTTCCGCTGCCTGGCGTGCATCCTGAAGCGAGCAGATGCTTTCATCCAGGCAGATCGGAGTATTTATTATCTTCTGCAGTTTTGCATGGTCAATCAGGTCATTGTGCATAAGAGGCTGCTCTATCATAGCCAGATCATATTTGTCAAGGGATTTCAGCATGTCCAGGTCATCGAGTGTGTATGCGCTGTTGCAGTCAATATGAATTGTAAGTTTGGGGTAGACCTTTCTTACAGCTTCCAGCATGTCGCATTCCCAGCCGGGGCAGAACTTGAGCTTGACTCTGGGATATCCCATTGAAATGACCTTGTCTATGCCGGCGATAAGTTCGTCAAAATCCTTGAGTACGCCGAAACAATATCCTATGGATGCCTTTTCCTGTGTTCCGCCTATGGCTTTCTTGAAAGGTATTCCCTGCTTGCGGCTCCAGATGTCCCATAATGCAACATCGAAAGCGGCTTTGGCAAATTCATTGCCGCGAAGCGGAGCCAGCAGCGCGGACAGCTCGTCCGGATGGTCAAAGTCCCGGTGGAGTATCTTTGGGATGATGAAATCCCTGCTTATTGAAAAGCATCCCTTGTCATTGTAGCATGAGAAGAATGGACCGCCGCCGGGGCAGGACTCACCCCAGCCGGAAATACCATCCGACTCAAGCTTAACCACAATGGAATTAAATGCGCTCTGGGCACCGAAGGCGGTTATGTAGGGGCGCTTGATGGGGTTGCACACCCGGTACATCTCAATTCTGTCAATTCTCATTTCCATTGTCTCCATTGCTGCTTATATAGTGAGATAACTTGTCTACGGAGATGAATGTATTTCTTTGTTTGATTTTTTCAATGTGTCAATGTAAATTGATAGATATTATTTGGATATCAATAAAAAAGGATTATGAATCAATGGAACTGGTTTCATTGCGTTATTTTGTTATGGTAGCCCGGGAATTGCATTTCCGTCGTGCAGCTGAAAAGCTTCACATGACCCAGGCGCCTTTGAGCGTTGCCATACGTAAGCTTGAGGATGAGCTTGGAACAGCCCTGTTTGAGAGAAACAGCCGTTCTGTAAAATTGACTTGCTCCGGGGAATTTTTTCTCAGGGAGGCTGAGGCAGTGTTGAACCGTGCCAGTCTTGCTTTGAGACGCATGGAACAACTGGTTTCCGGGACAGGCGGGAGTTTGAGCATAGGGTACAATGAATCGGCACTGAATACGGTTATGCCGGATATGCTGTGTCATTTGCGGCATAAATTGCCAGATGTAAAGCTGGAACTTCGTGAACTTGAAACTTCGGAGCAGATAAAGGCATTGCATGACGGAGTTCTGGATATAGGGCTTATGCGGCCGTTCGGTTTTGAAATGGACGGGCTTAATTCCAGATTGATGCACCGGGAGGGGTACAGGTTGGTGATGGAAGAGAAACATCCACTTGCAGGTGAGGGCAGTATAACAGCCGAAATGCTGTCTGGCAGGGATGTTATCCTTTTTGCGCGGGATGTTAATCCGGTACTGTATGATCTTCTGGTAGAAAAACTGTCCTCTCCCGGATTGCCTTTTCCTGTGTTCAGGCAGGATGCCCGGACAAAAAGTTCAATGCTTGCCATGGTCAGGGCAGGCTTCGGAGCGGCATTATTGCCTGAATCAAGCCTGAATGACAGTATGCACGGGCTTAAAGCATGCATGCTTGATGTTGATTTGCCCGTGATTGATATTATGGCTGTATGGCATCCTGAATATATTACTCCTGTAATGGGGCAGTTTTTGTCCTCTTACTTGCAAATCTGCAAATAGTAGTATTGTTGTGAAGAAGTGTGGATTTTTGCCGTTAGCCGTATATATTAGATAGTCTTTTTACTGTAAGCCGGGGTGCTTCGGGCCATGGGGCCGTTGCTGAGAAAATACCCGATAACCTGAACTGAATAATGTCAGCGTAGGGAGACTTGATTTTGGCGCAGCATAAATGCCATGAAGTTTTCCCTGCATGACAGGGAGACAAGAAGCTGTATGAAATGGCTGGAACGCATACGCGCCGATGTTCCGCTGGTGGAATGTATTACCAATGTAGTCACGGTAAATGATGTGGCAAATACTATTCTTGCTGCCGGCGGTTCACCTGTCATGGGTATTGAAAAAAGCGGAATAAAAGAGCTTGTCGCCATTTCATCTGCCGTGGTTCTGAACATTGGGACCGTAAAATATGATGAATTTGATATTTTCCATCTGGCGATCGAAGCGGCAGTAAAGCAGGGCAGGCCGGTGGTGCTGGATCCCGTAGGAGCAGGAGCAACCCGCGTCATGACGGATCTTGCACTGGAACTTGCAGGAAGCAAAAAATGCAGTGTCATACGGGGAAATGCCTCTGAAATGAGAGCACTGCTTGGATATTCCGGCAGCACCAGAGGAGTGGATGTATCAGCTTCTGATGTTATCAGCGAAGACAATATAGGACTGTTCGCCGGGGTTGCACGCAGTGTGGCTGAAAAATATTCCTGCATAGCATCCATGTCAGGTCCCATAGATATTATTTCCGACGGGAACAGAACTTTTGTCTGCCGTAACGGAGTCCCTATGATGAGCCGCGTAACCGGTACGGGATGCTCCCTTACGGGGATTACGGCTGCCTTTGCAGGTGTGGCCTCAGCCGGTGAACTTCTGGATGCGTCGGCATGGGCTACTGCATATATGGGATGCGCCGGGGAAATTGCAATGGAAAAAGCCGGTGCCGCAGGGCTCGGATCTTTCCGCTGTGCCCTGGTTGATGCCCTTTCCACCATGGATGATGCAAAACTTGAAACCATGGCAAGACTTGAGGTGCTGCAATGCTGAAAGATGAACTAAAAATGTATGCGGTAACCGACCGCACATGGCTGAAGGACAGGACTTTGCCTGAAGTAGTGGAGGATGTCCTTAAAGGAGGGGCAACAATTCTGCAGCTCCGGGAAAAGAACATGTGTGATGATGATTTCTACGCAGAAGGACTTCAGCTGAAGGAACTCTGCGCAAAATACGGAGTTCCGCTGATAATAAACGACAATGTTGAAGTCGCCCGCCGTCTGGGCTGCGGTGTCCATGTGGGGCAGAATGATATGGAACTGACGCAGGTCAGGAATATGCTCGGCAATGATGTTGTCATAGGAGTGTCCTGCCAGACTGTCGCAGATGCAATCCGTGCGGAAAGAGACGGGGCAGACTATCTGGGGGTGGGAGCTGTGTTCTCCACTTCAACGAAGACTGACGCCGACTATGTGGACTATCGTGAACTTTCTGCCATCTGCGGCGCAGTAAACATTCCAGTAGTTGCCATAGGCGGAATCTATTCTGACAACATAGGGCAGCTCGCAGGAAGCGGGGTAGACGGCGTTGCCGTTGTTTCCGCTCTTTTTGCGGCTGAAGACCCGTGCTGTGCAACAAAGGAACTGCTTTTCAGGACGGAACGGATGCTTGCCGCGCCGGTCCCGGATGTGCCGGGCTGCATAATCGATCTTGACGGAACGATTCTTGACAGTCTTGGATTCTGGGATTCCCTGGGAAGGGATTATTTGCGAACTCACGGCGTGGAAGCCCCCTCCGAACTTGAAAATGTCCTGAATACCATGGAATTGCCGGCTGCTGCTGCATATCTTCATGAAAAATACGGCGTTAAGGAAAATGCCGATGCCGTGCTGAAGGATCTGCTTCGTGAAATACAGGACATATATTCGATCAAATCGGGACTTATGCCGGGCGTCCGGGAAATGCTGTCCGAATTGCGTTCATCCGGAGCGCGTATGGCACTTTTCACTTCGACGGAACGGGGTGCTGCTCTGGCGGCGCTTAGAAAAAATGCCATAGAGCATTTTTTTGACTGTGTCATAACCACAATGGAGCATGGTCTTGACAAGTCAACGCCTGAAGCCTATTATTATGTTCTTGGGCGTTTGGGAACTTCGCTTGAAAAGACAGTTGTGTATGAAGATGCGCCATACGCTCTGGCTGGTGCGGAAAAGACTGGGATGAAAGTTGTTGCGGTGGGGAGATGAAGATGAAGACAGTATTGACTATTGCCGGTTCGGATACCATAGGCGGAGCCGGAATACAGGCAGATCTGAAGACTATGTGCGCACATAAGGTCTATGGCATGAGTGTTATATGCGCCCTCACTGCACAGAATACTCTCGGTGTTCAGGCTATACACACGCCGGATGCGGAGTTTGTGCGTGCTGAAATAGACAGTGTGTTCAGTGATATATTCCCTGATGCTGTGAAAATCGGAATGCTTGCCAATGCGGACATAATCCATGCTGTCGCCGAAGGACTGCGCTTTCACAAGGCGGTAAATATCGTGCTTGATCCTGTTATGATTTCAACTTCAAATCACAGGCTTCTTGAGGAAAAGGCGGAAGCTGCCCTGATAAATGAAATGCTGCCCCTGGCCTCATTGATAACTCCGAATCTTCCGGAAGCTGCAGTGCTTTCCGGAGTTGGTGAAATAAATAACCGGGAAGGCATGGTACGGGCGGCTGAGGCCATTGCGGAGAAAGCAGGAG
>JAZURH010000421.1:0-3539 GCA_045606125.1 Lentisphaeria bacterium
GCTGAACTCGTCAACACTGCCGGCTGTCACCTGAGCATTGCGCAGTATGGTGCCGCTTGTGCCGGTTGCTGCCAGACGGAACCAGAACTCAATGGTCATGTATTCGCTGCGGGGCGGTACAAATCCTGTAACCTGTCCGTATGCGTATGCACCGGTCGCCAAATCCAGCGAACGGGCCTTGGCAGGTGAGTAGGGATCATTGAGATAGGTGACAGGATCAGAAGAAAGTTCCTGATAATCTGTAAGACCGTCATCATCCGAGTCATTCATTGTCTGATCCCCGGACTCGTCGTAAATGTATCCGTTCAAATCTGCATCTGTGGGCGAATCCGTAGTTGAAACGCCGCACATGTTCACATTTGACATAAGGGCTGCACGACCGGTAAGCCCGGCAAGAACCGTTTCGGTAGGATTGTAGATACCTGCCTCGGAGTCATAACTGTACACTGCATAGTAGTAAGCGTCAACGCCGGCAGCCGGTGCAGCTGTATCAGCATAAACAGCAGAACTTCCGCTGTAAAGAGCAATGACCTTAACCCCAGAGGCAATTTCGTCGCCAATTGCATAGATTTTACCCTGGCTGGGATACACATTAGCTATTACACTGGTGCTTCTGGTAATAAGAAGCTTCGGCTGCGTTGAATCTCCCCATGTCCATGTAAGGTTGACCGTCTCATTGTCTTTGTCATATACTCCTTTCAGAGCCTGAATGGATGTGGGATAAGCAGTCACGCCACCCAGATCAATGGGATTTCCATCTGCCTTTGCGGGCAGCAGTGAGTAATTGTAATCAGCAGGTCCCGTTCCTGTGTAGTACGCATACACCTCGTAGAAGTAATGCTTGGATATATCTACGAGATTTTCATCCGTATAGGTCGTCTGATCACCGTCAAGAATGGAAAGTACCTCAATATCAGAAGAGCTGCCAAGCTTCTGCCCGACAGTATATTCATTACCATCCTGAAGCAAACCATTGTCGATTTCGGCACCTGTTCTGCGAAGTATGATTATCTTGCAGTCGGCAGGAACCAGTATGCTGCCATTTGTATATGACACGGGATTTTCCCATGTGAGAACAATTTCCTTGTCTCCCGCATTAAGCTGCAATTCTGAAATATTTTCGGGCCGAATAAGTTCGGCAACGCCCTTGATGCCCCAGGGATTGGCCTCTATCATCTGGTCACGGAGAACAGTTGAGGCGAATGTTGACTTTGACGGTGAGGGGCTGAGGGCATTGGGTGTTCCCTGCTCCTTCGTATTGGTCACATCTGCCACATAAGCCATGTAGTAGTAATACTTGCCTTCGGAAATCTTCTGGTTGTCCACATAACTGCGAGTCGTATCGTCACCAGCTTCACCCTTTCCGATATAGACAACTTTGACATCCGAGGCTTCATCAGTAACATTGTAGAATCCGTCAGTCACAGTAAAAGCTGTTTCCGGCTTGCCGGCTGTACCGGTCGTGGCATACTTGAATATCTGTCCATCCTTGCCGGCATCGCCTATATAGTATGTCTGGTTGACAGGATAGCCGGGAACGGCCTCGGAATCCGCAACGCCAGCTGCATCGCGCTCTGCCCTTATGATCATGATGTTGCCATTGTTGCCTTCAGGTACATTCCATGTAAGAGTGAACTCGCCTACTCCACGGCGCACATTGAAATTGGAAACAGCCGCGGGGGTTGACTTGAAACTGATAAGCTCTGTCGAAACATTGGCAGATGCTGAAGAATATCCGGTTGAATAAGTAACTCCGTTGGCAAGCAGTGAAAGTTTGAACCTCATGATACCGAAGATACGGGGATCATCCTGAGCGCGGACGCGCACAGTGAAACTGTCTGTATCAGCTGAGACAGGCAGACTTGCGGGTTCGGCAAGTTCCAGATCTATGTAGTATCCAAGAGAAGTGCGGCCGCTGCCTGTATAGAATATGAAGTCGGTATCTGCATTAAATGCGCCGCTGTTGTCTATATCCATGTATGTGAAGCCGTAGGTATTTGTAGTCACCACGGTTCCAAGAGTTCCATCAAGAGGCTCTCCTGCAAGTATAGTATCTGTTCCAGCTGCATACTTGCTCTTGTTGACATCTGTTATGGCATTTGCAATCCAGAGAGCATCGCCCTTAGACCATGCGCCGTTATTGTCCATGTCCATCCAGACAAGCTTGTTATCCTGCTTGAACTCGCTAAGTTCATTCACTTCAACATTCTCAGGAACATTCCATCCGTCTATTCTGTCGAACTCGACTATACTGTTCTTCAAGTCGCTCTTCCACTCGGCTGCCTTGACAGCAAGACGCTTACTACCATCCCAGATTTGTACGCCGTCAAGCACGCTATTGGTAATAGGATTGAGTATCCATGCGGGATCATAGCCATTATCGGAATCAAAGTAGATACGAAGCTTATTAAGCGTGGCATTTGCAAGTGGATCAGATGCACGTATGCCCAGAGCGGGTATGGAAGTATTTCCGCCGGCTGCGATATCATCGCTCGACGCAGGTTCAATCATTGTACCCTTTTCAACAAGATTGCTGTAGACATCATTTGAAACAGTAGCAACTGTGTAGGACGATGTCTCAAACCTCTTATAGGTAATCCTCGGCCAGCCGGCCTCGCCGCCGGTAAATGTAATCGTGTCATCCGCAGTGCCGAGAAGGTCACTTCCCCACAGCTGGACCTTGAACTTATCTCCGGGATCCGCATTTCTGCTGGGTTTAAAGACAAGGAAGTAATCCACACCGGAGTTGGATGCCGCATTGTCCACCGGCATTTTACCAACTGAAGCAGAATCAAGATCCATCTCTATAAGATACAGCTTCGCATCGCCCTTGTAAGTCTGTGTGCTGAGATAGGGCTTGCTTTCAACTGAACCGCTGAGCGCAAACTTGACTCTGGTATCCGTAACTTCGTTGAACACTCCGTCTCCATTGTCCTTATAAAGAGCAATGCCGCTGTCCGCGCCTGTCATTCCGCTGTCCACATAGTCAGAGAATGAGAAGGTATCATTTTCATCGATTATCTGGAATGCCAGATGATTGAAACTATATGTATCTGCCTTGGGAGCAACTACATCTATACCAAGAACGGCAGTATATGCCGTAGCCACAAGGCGGCGGTCTCCGGCAGGTTCAGAGAAGAATACCGGCATGGTGGCTGTCACTGTATTGGCATACACATTCTTGCCATCTTCCAGCAGTTCAAGCATCCTGCTGTTCTTTCTGGCATCGCTTTCACTGTAGACCGCATCCTTGCCGCGACCGAATTCAAAGTCCTTTCCCGGGACAACGGAAACATTGATCACATCACCGTAATCAAGTCCGCGATTTCCATCCGAATAGTCGCGGCCGCTTCCTCCACCCCTGATGCAGATGAAATAGTCCATACCGCGATTTACGCCAAACTTGGGTTCACCTTCATCAAAAGAAGTAGCATCTTCGTAATCATAGAAATAGTCATCATTATAAAGCTGTATGGCAGCCTTGGGAGTAAGAAGCACATAGAAATATTCATTGGCTGCCGGCTTTTCATATCCATCCC
>JAZURH010000422.1:0-4682 GCA_045606125.1 Lentisphaeria bacterium
GGCACTCAGACCACCATAAATGATGAAAAAAGATTTCGCATGCCCGGCGGTCCGGAATATTATTTCAAGAGCCCGGAGGAAATGCAGGAACTTTTCAAGGATACCCCTGAAGCGCTGGAGAATACGGTAAAGATAGCCGAGCGCTGCAATGTGCACATTCCTACGGTCAGCGAGGACAAGGCCAACCATTACCCTGCATACCCCCTTCCTGAAAACTATGACGGTACAAGAGAGGATTATCTGCGTGAGCTGTGCGTGGCCGGCATGATGGAACGCTACGGCATAGATGTTAATTCCGCTGAACACACTCCTGAAGAGGAGGAAAAAATAAAGCGAATGGACTATGAACTGGGTATCATAAAGCAGACCGGGTTCACATCGTACTTTCTTGTGGTTTGGGATTTCCTGCATTTCGCCAGGGTGGACGGGGTGCCTCTGGGACCTGGGCGCGGTTCAGGCGCAGGTTCCATAGTTGCATATCTTGTGCATATAACTGATATTGACCCCATACGCTACAATCTGCTTTTCGAGCGTTTCCTCAATCCCGATCGTGTAAGTCCTCCTGACTTCGATATTGACCTTTGCGAACGCAGAAGGCACCGGGTCATAGAATATGTGCACCGCAGATACGGCGAGGGTAATGTGGTGCAGATCGGCACATTCGGAACACTCAAGGCCAAAGCCGTTGTAAAGGACGTGGCCCGCGCCATGGGGCGTTCCTTCAGCGAAGGAAATATGATTTGCAAGCTGATTCCGGCCGACCCGAAGATGACTCTTGCAAAGGCACTTGATGCAAGTCCCGAGTTGAAAACACTGGTGGAAAATGAGGCATGGGTGCAGCAGTTGTGGAAGTATGCTGTGACGCTTGAGGGTATGAACCGCAATACATCCATGCATGCGGCCGGCGTTATCATTTGCGATACAAGGGTGTCAAATGTATGCCCGATTTCAAAGGGCGGCGGCGATGAACCCACCACTCAGTTCCCGGCTGTTCCGGATGAGGAACTGGGGTTGTTGAAAATGGACTTTCTCGGTCTAAGGAACCTGACCATAATCCAGGATGCACTGGATCTCATTGAGAAGAACCGGGGCATAAAGATGAGCAGCAGCGAGATTCCCAATGACGACAAGGCTGCCTATGACCTGCTTAACAGGGGAAACACAATCGGCGTGTTCCAGTTGGAATCCGGAGGCATGCAGGATCTGTGCCGCCGTTTCGGAGTGTCAAGACTTGAGGATATCATAGCGCTTATTGCATTGTACCGCCCGGGCCCCATGCAGTTCCTTGATGAGTTCATCAATCGCAAGACCGGAAAGGTCCCCATTGAATACGATGCTCCTGAAATGGAGCCCATATTGCAGGAAACATACGGCATCATGCTTTATCAGGAGCAGGTCATGCAGGTTGCCCAGGCTGTGGCGGGTTTCTCGCTGGGCCAGGCTGATATTCTCCGCCGCGCCATGGGTAAAAAGAAGATAGACAAGATGCAGTCCATGTTCGTCAAGTTCCAGGAAGGAGCCCGTGAGCGGGGGCACAGTGATGAAGTCATACAAAGTGTATGGGACAAGATATTCGTTTTCGCCGGATACGGCTTCAACAAGTCGCACAGTGCTGCCTACGGTATGCTGTCATATCGCACGGCATATCTCAAGGCCAATTTCCCTGCAGAGTTTCTTGCAGCCGTGCTCATAAGCGAACTCGGAAATGCGGAAAGAATGTCCTTCTTCCTGAAGGAATGCCGTGAAATGGGCATAAAGATACTGCCTCCGGATGTCAATATTTGCGATGCCATGTTCTCAGTTGACGGGCCTGACATAAGGTTTGGTCTGGCTGCCATCAAGGGAGTCGGAACTTCTGTCGTGTCCGGCATTACAAAGGCCCGCGAGGAAGGAGGACCTTTCAAGGATATGCGGGACTTCTGCGAAAGAGTGGAGGGAAACAGCCACAGGCTTATGGAATATCTTATCAAGGCGGGTGCCATGGACTGTTTCGGGCTGAAGCGGTCTCAGATGCTGGCTATGATAGACGAGGTCATGGCGGTCGCTCAGCAGGCCGTGCAGGACAAGCAGGCAGGACAGATGTCACTTTTTGAAATGCTGGCTCCTGAAGATCAGAGCACGGTGGAAATTGCTGTTCCGGATATTCCCGAGTGGCCCCTGGTGGAAAAACTTGATTATGAAAGAGAGCTTCTGGGCTTTTATGTCAGCGGTCATCCCATTGGTTCCTATCAGGAGATAGTTGATAAGTACCAGTCCCATGATCTGAGCAGTCTTGCTGCCCTGGAAGACAGGACAACTGTGCGCGTCGGAGCTTACATAAGCGGAGTCTCCATAAAAATGACCAAAAAAGACAACAGACCCTGGGCCATTCTAAATCTGGAGACCAGGGAAGCCCACATGGAATGTCTGTTCTTCCCGGATGCTTACGAGGAGGCTTTGGCTGCAAACAGTGACATATTTACCAAAGACACTGTTGTGTTCATAGACGGTGAAGTATCAAAGCGGGATGATGACGAGCCTGCCAAGCTCAATGGCAGGTTGATATATCCGGCGGGAAATATGCCGCTGCTTTTTACCAGTGAGGTGCAGGTGTGTCTCCATGAGGACACTGTCACGGATGAAATGCTGCAGCGGCTGCAGGAACTTTGTGAAGAAAACAGCGGTACAACGGCCATGCTGTATTATTTCCTGCACTGCAGGGATGGAAATATTGCGATTCTCCGTCCCCAGGAATCAGGTGTTGGCGTAAGATATTCGTTTGATTTCCGTCAGCGGTTGGGGGAAATAGTCGGCGGGGACAATGTTTTTGCGACTATAAAGCGCAAGGCAGTACCACCTAAACGCAGGCAATTCAACAAGTTCGGCGGTGACAGGGGTTGAGTTACATACTAAAAGGAACAGTTTAAGTTAAAGGCGGCATTGATATGGACAAGTTGTGGGAAAATCAGAAAATTACAAATATAAACAGGCTTGAGTCCCGTGCGGTTTTACCGTTTTACAGTTGTGAAGATGCGGCGATTGCCGGGGAACCGGCAGGTCTCCCATGGGTCCTTTCACTGAATGGCGTGTGGAAAGTGCGGTTTTACGAAAATCCGGAGGACACCCCTTTCCCGTCATGTGCGGATAATGTGGAAATCGATGCCTCGGAATGGGGGACTATGGATGTTCCCGGCAACTGGCAGATGCAGGGGGAGGGACGTCCCCAGTACAATAATAGGTCCTATCCCATACCCGCAATGCCTCCTGATGTGCCGGATGATAATACGACTGGATGCTTCTACAGGGAGTTTTCTTTGTTTGAAGAGTGGCGCGGTCGTCGTGTGATACTTTCATTCGGCGGAGTAGATTCATATTTCGAGTGCTGGATAAATGGTCGTTTCTGCGGCATGGGAAAAGTCAGCCATCTCAGTTCTGAGTTCGACATAAGCCCTTTGCTTGACTGGAACAGTCCTGACGCAAACAATATTCTTGTAAAAGTACTGCGCTGGAGTGACGGTACATATCTTGAAGACCAGGATATGTGGAGGTTGAGCGGCATATTCCGTGATGTCACCATAACAGCAATGCCGCAGAAATCGATTTTTGACGTAGTTGTGAACGCCGGATTGGACGGGGAATACAGACTGGGTGAACTGGCTGTGAAAACCGTGGTCGCCGCAAATGGAAACAATTCAGGACTTAAGGTGCGTTGCCGATTGCTGGATGAAAATGGCCTGCCGATTGCAGTGCTTTCCGGTGAGTTTGCCGGTGGTGGCGGTAATGAATGCATCCTGACAGCCGGCAGTATTCCTGTCAGGCACTGGTCTGCAGAGGAGCCAAATCTGTACGGACTTCTTGTGTCACTGCTGGATGGTGATGAGGTTGTGGATTGCCGTATGTTGAAGATAGGATTCAGGACGGTGGAACTCAAGGGCGGAAACATGCTCGTAAATGGCAAGCCTGTGATACTGTATGGTGTCAACCGCCATGAAATTGAACCGGATCTGGGGCACATGGTGTCCCGGGATATGATGATAAAAGACATCGTTACCATGAAGCGGCACAACATAAACGCCGTTCGTACATCCCACTATACCAATGTGCCGGAATGGTTTGAGCTTTGTGACGAATATGGTCTTTATCTGTATTCTGAGGCAGACCTTGAAACCCATGGATTCTGGTATAATGAAAATGAGAATCCCACCATGTGGCCTGAATGGCGCGAGGCGATCGTGGAACGGGGGACACGCATGGTCAGAAATTTCCGCAATCATGCTTCGATCATAGTATGGTCTCTGGGCAACGAAGCTGGACATGGATGCAATACAAGAGCAATGGGAGAGGAAATACGCGCCATTGACGGTACAAGGCTTATTCATTACGAAAGGGATCTGGAGTGCGATACCTCGGATATTCTGAGCAGGATGTATTATAATGTCGACAATTGGATAAAGCTGGCGGACAATTTCAAGGGACGCAAGCCTGCAATATTGTGCGAATATGCCCATGCCATGGGAAATGGCCCCGGCGGTCTTAAGGAGTATATAGACTGCTTCCGCAAGCATTGGAATATGCAGGGTGGTTTCATCTGGGAATGGTGCGACCATGGTCTCAAAAACAAAAACGCAGATGGTGTGGACTATTATGCCTATGGAGGCGATTTCGGTGAGAGAGAGCATGACGGAAACTTCTGTGCGGACGGT
>JAZURH010000423.1:0-8804 GCA_045606125.1 Lentisphaeria bacterium
AAAAAAGTAAAAAAACAATCTGATTTTTCACATAGCAACATGCTGATATGCGATATAGTACCATATATTTTCGCATTTTGCTATTTTACTGCATACGCAAACTCAATTTCAGCGTGTTCAGCAGAGCATCAGAAAAAACAATATTCAATAATCGGGTCAGAAGATAATCTTCATCAATTCCTGCAGGGCAGTCCACGCCATCCTGCGTTCCCTGACAAATACATCCTGATGGGCAGCAAATCTCATTATCATGGAAGGATGCTTGATCGCAACAGCCGGCAATCCGCAGCATTTAATGACTTTTCCTTCAATCTGGGAAAAGCTGTCCCTGACTGAATCAGCAAGCACTTTTACAGGAAGTGGTCCGAGAAGGACCAGCGCAACGGGAGACGCAAGCTCAATCTGCCGCCTGATGAAGCCTCCGCATACTTCAATGGCCTCCGACGGCGGCGTTATGGATGCGGGGCGACATTTCAAAACATTGGCAAGCGCCGCTCCCTTTCCGTGAGGCGCATTCTCCCAGGCAAGCCCCATTGCAACTGCCATCTTGTAAAGCATTTGACCGGAAGGGCCGTCAAAAGGCAACGCTCCCGCACATTCATCCTCTGCAGGATAGTCCCCTATGAACATAACCGCCGGATTGCGATCACCGATATAGAAAACAGAACTTCCTCTCCTTCCACTGCAGGAGCAATAGCTGCAACTGGACATCGCCCCTTCAAGCCCTTCCCAATCCATACCGGCCACGGAAGACACAAAGCCATCAGGAACGGGAACTGCACTATTTTTCTGAACAGACGGCTGCAGCGGCGGAATAGGCGGTGGAGGCGGCATTTTCTCCACCGAATTGCGCCTTACGGCAAAAGCACCTCCTGCGTTTCCACCGGATGACTGCGGAGCTGCCGGACGGCATGTTTCCGTGCCTGTCGGCAAAACGGCATTTTGATTTACTGGAGGGTTGGAAATCCCAGAAGCAGCTGCAGCAGTTCGTGAAACAGCCGATGCCGCTTTTTCCCCATGGGGTGAATACTGCCCGGGACGCGCCGTCAATGCGCACCTGTTCCCTTCGGACAGCCACACCGACCGCACACCTTTTGCACGCATACCCTTCAATATGCGTTCAAGTTCCTGAACCGCACTCAGCCCCATTGTTCCCTGCGTCAGAGCACAACGTCTATCTTGTGGGGTTCATCAGTGGCTTCGCCTATGACATTGGCCGCAAAGCCGCAGCCTGCACATATATCCAAAGCCTTTTTGACATCGCTCTGGGGCACAAACCATACCATGCCGACACCCATGTTGAACACACGGTACATTTCATGAGCTTCTATATCTCCGGCCTTTTGAATAAGTTCGAATATGGGAAGTTTTTCTATCCTGTCAGTATAGAACCTTGCACCGACAGAAGCCGGCAGTATGCGGGGCACGTTGTCATATAGTCCACCGCCGGTAATGTGTGCAAGACCATCCAGGGATACGCCCTGGGCCATGGCTTCCTTTATAGCCGGCCAGTAGCAGCGATGGGGCTTAAGAAGTGCCTGCCCTACAGTTTCACCGCCAAGTTCGGCAGGCTTTGAATCAACAGTAAGACCTGCTTTTTCAAAAATTACTTTTCTTGCCAGCGAGAATCCGTTGGTATGCAGACCAACAGATGCAATGCCTATTGCTGCATGGCCGGGCTGTATCTTCGTGCCGTCTATTATGCCGTCTTCCTCCACAATGCCAGTGATGCATCCCACCAGGTCAAAATCATCACCGTACATTCCGGGCATTTCCGCCGTTTCGCCGCCGATAAGGGTCATGTTCTGTGCTGCACATGCGTCCGCAATGCCGTTCAGAACAGTTTCGTAAAGAGGTGAACGCAGTTTGCCAATGCCAATGTAGTCCATGAAATATACCGGTTCAGCTCCCTGCACTGCGATGTCATTTATGCAATGATTGACAATGTCATGGCCGACTGTGCTGTAGTCCCCGGCCATTGCCGCCACCATCAGCTTGGTGCCGACGCCATCAATGCTTGTCACCATTACCGGATGCTTCCACTTGGCAAGGTCAATGCGGAAAAGCCCGCCGAATCCGCCTATTGGAGCCAGTGCCTCCGGACGGCGCGTGGAGGATATCTTCCCCTTCACCTTGGAAAGAAGGCTTGTCGCCAAATCAATGTCAACACCTGCGGCGCGGTACGCCTCACTTTTGCCAGCCATGTTGTCGCTCACGAATACACCTCTGATTTTGCTGTTATACAAGGATATAGTCAAGAAATTGCCGTAATATAACTCCTGGGGTCGCTTTTGCCAAAAGGTTTCAAGATTCTTGCAGCCCCGTTCCACAAATAATCAAGATAAAAACGCAGTCGCCATGTACATCCCGATAAGAATATGATGACTTCATCAACCCAACTCAGCAGCGAGTTTCTCCACTGCAGAGGCGAAACTCCAATAATATCAATATTTTATCTATGGAAAAGTTTTCCTGAGCAAGTTCAGGATTATGGCACTTTGCATTACAATGCGCCTTTCGACACCTTCCCTGGCTTTCAAATCGCACATAGCCTTGCACATTCGGGACAGTCGCAGCTCTGGAGCTCAAGTCCGGTAACAATATAGTCTGTTCACCCATCGGTAAACATGCCGACTCTGCACAGCAGATCGCGCGTACATCTTATTGTGGATTTTTCCCGTCAGGCAGAATAAAAAAATCCGCACTCTCCCTGTTTGCATGATGTTTTCAGACAGAATCACAAACAGCGGAAAGTGCGGATTCATCCCGCCGGGTGGCAGACACCCGGATCTATATGGGACAAACCTTACTTGTCGTACATCTCGACTTCGTAGATTTCCACTTCATCTGTGCCGACTTTAAGATCATTGAATGTAATGCGCACCTTTACAGTCCTGTTCAATTTGTCAAATGTAAAAGTCTTGCTCCATTCATCCTTGTTCTCCTTTGTTTCAACGGGAGTGATAGGCCTCCACTCTCCGGCTTTCCAAATTGTAAATGTGGGATTCTTAAGGTTATAGCCGTAAAGCTTGATTGTCTTGAACTTAGGCGATACCTTCGGGAAATTCATTTCAAACCACTGCTGCTTTTTCCAGCGGTTGCTGCCCCAGGCGATCATGTCCAACGATCCGTCAAATGCCTTTCTCTTGGCATTTCCGATCAACGCCGTGTCCGAAGCGTCAATTTCAATCTCCGCATCCTTGTTGAGAAGCAGATTGCCCTTGTTGTTCATCTCATGATAATATGCATCAATTTTGGCAAGAATGTCCTTGAGTTTGGGGAATTTGGACTCAAACTTCCTGCTGGTAAGCAAATAGACCTGATAAGGCTCGAACTCAATGGGACGATTCTTCCTGAACTTGTAGACTTTGTCCCCGCGGAACTCGTACCACTTGCCGTTGATGGCCCTGTCATCAACCATAGCAGTCAATTTCTCGGGATAGGGATTGACCATAAGAAGCAATTCCATGCCATCGTGTTCATAGAGGGTGCAGTCAAGCCATTTGTCCGCCTTGATGTCAAGATAACTCACTTCAGGCGAAAGCAGCCAGTCATTGAGTTCCATTATGCACTGATTCTGGAAAATAAACGCCTGGAACATGTGGAACTTATCATTTATATCATGATATGCGTAGGGATTGCTCACTTTGGATCCGTTTGCAATCGTGGTCCATGTCTGTGCCTGAAGTTCATCCCATGTAGGATAGTCCGCATATCTGTTACCGAACTTATAACTGAAGAACTGCCCGGTGAAACCCGCTACTTTTTCAGGTCTCTTATAGTCAACAACCTCGCGGATCTGGGCACGGGTCTTGTCAATGGGAGTGCTGAGGAAACGGGTTTTTCCTGAGAACATGGGGGAGATATAGGTGTGCATCATAAACACATCCATGCACTCAATGTATCTCTGGGGAGAACGGGTGCAGGTCATGACAGGATGATATGGGTCAAGTTCCTTGACATAATCGTAAATGTATTTCAAATAGACAGGCGATATGTTGCGGCATTCAGGTTCATCGCAGATATAGTATCCCAGAATGTCCTTGCCTTTGTTTTTTTCCACAACCTGGCGGACTTTTTCAAAGAGTTCCTTGCAGGGTTTTACATCTTTCGTGGCCTCCTTTGCCTCAATATTCATTTTTGGCAAAAGGCGTTCGGGCTCCAGAGTGGGGCAGAAAAAGTTATTAAGGCAGATCGTGTCCTTCTCCTTTTCAAAACGCTGGGCCATAAGACGGCCTCCCCTGTATCCCATGGCATAAATGCTGCGGGGGAAATAGGGCTTGCCGTTATAGACTATGTGCCCATTCTCTATCCATACGACGCTGCCACCTTTCTCAGGTGGAGGAAGGCGCCTGACTGAAGTCTCCGTAACGGCAAACTCACTGCCGTCAACAATAAGCCTTGCCTTTAGCCGGACCTCTTCGCCCTCCTTGAGCTCGCGGAACTTCTGCCTGAACTCCACTCCATCCTTTTTCGGCTTGTATTTTTTCACCTCGTCACCGATCGTGAGTTCGATGACAGCCTTGTTCACATCCTCTTCAGAAAGTTTGAAATTGACCACACCGGAAACATACTTGGCGTCCTGGCCGGGATAGTAGTTGTTAGCATACTGGGGCCAGGTGATCCTGATGTCAACAGGCTTGTATTCCGCCGACACAGGATAGTAACGTCCCAGAACCGTTTCTCCGCGCTGCAATGTCACCTTGACATGGTGCGCTCTTTTTACAGAAGCAGGAAACTCCATTCCCTTGGCAACATACTTTCTATTGCCGTATTTGACTTCAATCTCCCTGGATACCGTATTGCCTCCGGGGACCTGAACAGTCATGTTCCACTTACCGGCTGAAACATTGTTGCCTTCAACATTTACAATCACATCCCCCTTGATAACATCACCGGCCCGGGAAGTGAAATCCCCGATCACGACCGGGACAAACACATCCTCAACTGGTTTCCTCACAGGAAATCCTTTGACAGGCCTGAAGACCTTACTCTCATGGAAACCATCATAGAGCGGTGCCCATGTGGAAAGGCCGCCGCCATGGGTCTGTGTTCTGGCAATATTTAAAAGCCAGGTAGTATTCCACATCTTGTTGCGGGTCATATAGAATGCTGAATAAGGTATGCGCACTTCCAGATACCAGGCCTTATCATCCTTGCTGGTTGCTGTTTCCCAAAACGGCGCAAACTTGTCCGGAGTTATGTTTCCTGCTTCGGCTCTGAACATGGAATACCTGTCATTCGAACAGCTTGCCGCCATGTGGTAATATTCCACCGGATTTCCTGCTGGGGATATGAACATTTCAATGGCATCGCTTCCCCAGATGTTTCCCTTCCACTGCACTTTGTCCATTTCACTGTCAAAGCAGGTGATGCCGAGATACACGGCATTTTCATCAGCAAGGACTGAAAATGAAGTCTGATCCTTCATCGGTATGTTGGCCTGAGTTTTGACACGTATGAAATTAGTGTTCTTCACCGCATCCGCCCATGCCTTTTCATCGAGTTTTCCGTCTATCTTTATTGGAGAAGACGGTGTCTGGACTGTAAAAGCCTGGACCGCAAGTCCGCAAATCGCAACCATAGTCACAAGTAATCTTTTGATCATAGCCTTAAACTCCGTTTGATTTCACTGAAAAAACTAAAAGGTACAGATGCAATTTATGAATACAATTGTTTTTTTCAAATCCAATCTGCCTATTTTGACGCTTCCTCCGGGAAAAGCAAAAAAACACTCCCCGGGAACAGGAAAAAGTATCCGGGGAGCGTTGAAAAGTCCGGTACTTAAGCCGGAACTTCAATGACAAACATCACTTATCATACATCTCGACTTCATATATTTCAACAAGTTCCTTGCCCATTTTGAAGCCATCAAAGTTCAGGCGTATCTTAACAGTCCTGTTCAGTTTGTCGAATACAAATGTCTTGCTCCATTCTTCAGGATTTTCAATGATTTTCACCGGCTCAAGTTTTCTCCATTCTCCAGCCTTCCAGATGGAAATTGTTGGATTTTTCATGTTATAACCGTAGACCTTGAGGGTCTTGAACCCGGGCGCTGCCTTCGGGAAATCAATCTCAAACCACTGCCGGGTTTTCCAGGGACCTGCCTTCCAGGCAAGCTGAACCACCGATCCATCAAATATCTTCCTATTGGCATAGCCGAGAGAACCGGGTTCCGATGCATCAAGCTCAACTTCTTCATGCTTGTCAAAAAGCAGGTTGCCCTTACTCCTCATTTTTGTATCTGAAGCAGCAATCTTTGCAAGAATATCCTTCAAATCCGGGAATCCGGATTCAAACTTCCGGCTTGTGAGAATGTAAATCTGATAAGGCTTGAACTCAATGGGCCGACCTTTCTTGAACTTGTGGACTGCGTCCCCACGGTATTCATACCACTTGCCATTGATATCCCTGTCATTCACCACTGCAGTATGGGGTTCGGGATAGGGATTCACCATAAGAAGCAATTCCATTCCGTCATGCTTGTAAAGTGTACAGTCCAGCCACTTGTCCGATTTTATATCAAGATATTTAACATCATAGGACAGCAGCCAGTCAGTCAACTCCATTATGGCCTGGTTATTGAAAACAAAGGACTCAAACATATAGGTCTTGTCATGAATATCATGGTAGGCGTATGGATTGTTTATCCTTGAGCCGTTTGCTATTGTAGTCCATGTCTGGGCCTGCAATTCATCCCAGGTTGGATAATCCGCATACTTGCTGGCGTAACTGAAAAACTGTCCCGTAAAACCTGCCACTTTGTCCGGTCTGTTGCAGTCAGCAATTTCCTTAATCTTGTCTCTGGTCTTGTCAACAGGCTTGGCAAGGAAACGCGTTTTTCCGGAGAAGGAAGGCCCGATGTAGGGATGCATCATAAATACATCCACACAATCCAGATACATCAGAGGCGCACGGGAGCAAGACAGAACAAGGCGGTAAGGATCCTGCTTCTTTACGTAATCATAGATGTATTTCAGATAGACAGGCGAAATATTGCGGCATTCCGGCTCGTCACTGATGTAATATCCCAGAATATCCTTTCCCCTGAACTTGTCTATGACCTCCTGAACTTTTTCAAAAAGTTCCTTGCAGGGCTTTACATCCTTCGTGGCCTCTTTGACATTTATGTTCATCTTAGGAAGAAGACGTGCCGGTTCCAAAGTGGGACTTTCAAAGTCACTCAGGCAGATTATGTCTTTTTCCTCCTCAAACTTTCTTGCCAACCTGATACCGCCCATAAAACCCTTTGCATATATCGTACGGGGAAAATAAGGCTTGCCATTGTAAATTATGCGCCCGTTCTCAATCCAGACAACGCTGCCGCCATTTTCCGGCGGTGGAAGACGCTTGACAAAAGTCTCTGTCCCGGCAAACTCCTTGCCATCCACAATAATCCTGGCCTTGAGCTGCACCATTTCGCCTTCCTTGAGTTCGGGAAACTTCTGTTTGAACTCAATTCCACCGGTCCGGGGCTTGTATTTTCTAACCTTATCACCTATAGCAAGCTCAATAACAGCCTTGTCCATATCAGATTCTGCCAGTTTGCAATTGACCACTCCGGAAACATAGCCTGCATCCTGCCCCGGATAATAGTTATTGGCATATTGCGGCCATGTAACCTTGATATCAATGGGCTTGTACTCTGCAGAAACCGGATAATAACGGCCTAAAACGATATCATCCCGGCTGAGTGTGACCTTGACATGGTGATATCCCTTTACAGAAGCAGGAAACTCTACATCTTTGATAACATGCCTGCTGTTGCCGTAACTGACATTTATCTCACTGGATTTACTGTTACCGCCGGGAACTTTAACTGTCAGATTCCATTTTCCACAGGAAGCCTCTATGGCCTCAACATTGACGATGGCATCACCCTTGATGACATCGCCCGAACGGGATGTATAATCACCGATTACAACCGGTACAAGGACATCTTCAACCGGCTTTCTTACAGGAAACCCCTTGACAGAATTAAAATTCTTGCTTTCATTGAATCCAGCCACAAGGGGAGACCAGGTGGAAAGGCCGCCGTCATGAGTCTGAGCCCTGGCAACATTAAGAAGCCATGTGGTATTCCACATCTTGTTGCGGGTCATGTAAAATGCGGAATACGGTATGCGAACCTCAATGTACCAGCCCTTGCCGTCCTTGCTTGTAGCAGATTCCCAGAACGGAAAATACTGATCTGGCGTAATATTGCCAGACTCGGCACGGAACATGGAATATTTATCGTTTGAGCAGCTTACTGCCATCTGATAATATTCTACCGGGCTCCCAGCAGGAGACAGGAAGATTTCCACTGCATCGCTGCCTGACCAGTGATTACCGCACCACTGTATCTTATCAGGCTCGCTGTCAAAACAGGATATTCCCAGATACACCGCATTTTCATCCGCCAAGACTGAAAAAGATGTCTGATCCTTCATAGGCTTGCTGGAATGATTCCTCAAACGGATGAATCCTGTGTTTTTAACAGCATCAGCCCATGCCTTTTCATCAAGATTTCCGTCAATTTTGATCGGAGAGGACGGTGCCTGTACAGTCAGAGCATAAGACGCTATCCCCAAAAGCACAACGGCTGCCGTAAGTAATCTCTTCATAATCAGCTTTACTCCTTTTATTTTTTAATGAAACAAAAAACATAAGCAATGTATGTAAACGACTATAATTTTCAAACAGCACTTACCCATTTCATCATAAATATTACATAATTCTTCAAACTGGTGATTAAAAACATCTCAGCAAAAAAACATTCCTCCTATTCCTCCTATTCCTCCTATTCCTCCTATTCCTCCTAT
>JAZURH010000424.1:0-2121 GCA_045606125.1 Lentisphaeria bacterium
AGAACGACATGGCTATGATCCGACTTTATCCATAGAGCAGCGCCTCTGTTGCGGGCATTTTCAGGGCTGACATCACCCGCAGTGTATCCCGGTCTCGGCACTGCGCCGAGAAATTGCATTTCGCCTGCCTGGGCCAGAGCAGTGTCGAAGGACATGGGAACATCCACTTCCGGCAGCCATGGATTGCGGGACTGCTTGCATGCGGCAAGCAGATGCTGCCTCCATGCTGACTTGCATTCATCCGGTTTGGAAACGCTGTATCTGCAAATTACAGGTGTTATTCTGCTGACGCCAAGTTCTGTTGCCTCTTTAAGCAGCAGGTCCATGTTTTTGCCTTTGGGCGGCGCTATGTAGAGCCTGATTGAGGGGGAAGAGGGAGGCAGATATTCCATGCTCTTTATCCTGCAAGTGACTTCTTCTCCTCTGTGTCCCATATCTGTCACTTCCGCAGCGGCCCTCAATCCGTTTCCGTTGAGGAGGAGGATCTCATCTCCTGTTTTCAATCTGAGTACTTTTGCCAGATGTCGTGATTCCTCCGGGGAAAGTACAGCCAATTCTTCTCCTTCACGGAGATCTTCTGTGAAAAAACAGTGAGTGCTCATGCTTCCGGAACCAGTTTGTAGAGCCCGACACCATTGGATGCCTTCAGGTAGATCCATGTGCCAGGTTCAGGCGTTATGCGTACTGCATCCTGCGTATCGTAATGTTCTGTTTTATGCGTGCAGTCTGCAAAGTCTTTGCCGACGGTTATCAGCCTGTCTTCCGGGAAAAGTGTCATTGCCAGTTCAAGGGCTTTATCATGTACTTTTCTGCTGTCATCTCCGACCTCGCGCATGTCTCCAAGGATCACGATGCGCTTTTTACCCCGGGATATTTCTTCGAACCACTTGAGTCCTGCAGTCATGCTTGTTGGGTTTGCATTGTAGGCATCATTGACCCAGAATGCACCGTTGATTTCAGTTACAGCCTGTCTTGCTCCCGGCAGAATGCAGCCAGAAAGAGCCTCTGCTGCTTTTTTCAGAGAAAGACCGCATGCCGTGCCAAGTGCCGCGGCCGCGGCCGCATTGCATGCCTGTTCTTCGCCGCCTATGTTCCATATGGTGTGGACCTTCTCTCCCGTGTCCCTGCGTATAAGAGTAAGCGCATATCCTTTGTTTTCTCCTGTCAAAATGCCGCCGTATACTGCTCTGACATCAGCTTCCGGCTCTGTTCCGAATGTAATGACTTTTCTGTTTTCAGCATGATCAAGAAGAATGTCTTTTCCGGGGCAGCTGCATGGTATTATGCAGATGCCGTTCTCAGGCAGAGATTTGAGTATATCGCCTTTTTCCTCCGCCACGCCGTTGAGGTCCTTGAAATATTCCAGATGTGCGGCGCCGATGCATGTTATGACAGCAATATCCGGCTTTACAATAGAGGCCAGTCTTTTAATTTCACCGGGATGGTTGCTGCCCAATTCTATTACAGCTGCTTTTGTGTCTTCATTTATTCTAAGAAGATTTCGTGGTACGCCGAAAAAATTATTTGTATTCCCTTCTGTTTTTATTACGGCATTGGAGAAAGCAGCGTTCATTACGGCGGCACACATTTCCTTTGTACTTGTCTTTCCGCAGCTTCCGGTGATTCCTGTCACCTTTAAATTGCCGAATTGCATTCTCCACGCTCCTGCAAGAAGCTGGAATGCCAGCATTGCGTCTTTTACTAACAGGAATCCAATATCATCTTTTTTCAGGTTCTGCAGAAGTTCATCATCAGGCATGCGTTGGGCGATCACTGCAGAGGCCCCGGAAGCGGCGGCCTTTGGAATGTAGTTGAAGCCGTCTGCAAGTTCTCCGGGTATAGCCATGAAAATATCACCCGGAACAAGTTTTCGGGTGTCATCCTGCAGTGCTGACGAGTCCGGTATATTGGCGGGGGCAACCAGCCACTTCCCTTCAGTTATGTTTTCAATATTCTGTTTTGTAAAAAAGTTTTTCATGCCTGATATAGCCGTAGTGCATCTGATGATTTATTCAGCAAAATGGCCGCAGCGGTAAACTGCGGCCATTATGGTTGGGGAGTGTTACCTGACTGTGTGGGTGTCCCGGTACCAGTCCCAATAGTTCTTCAAATATTCCAGTT
>JAZURH010000425.1:0-7770 GCA_045606125.1 Lentisphaeria bacterium
ACTGGGACTCGGCAAGATTACGGGCATAGTCTCCGGCTTCGAGGGCAACGCCTATTGCCCCGGTATGTACCTTGGGATAGACACTGGTCTCATACAAACCTCCGGGCCCGCCGACAGCAAACACCACATTTTCAGCCTGAACAGTCTCAAAGGAACCGCTTTCACAGTCGGCAAACACCGCTCCAATTGAACGGCCTTCATCCACAAGAAGCCGCACAAGAACACGATGCGACATCACCGGAATCTCTAACCTCTGAAGTTCCGCTGTCAGCGCCAGGCACATGTCACGGGAAGTATAGGGACCGCAGCTTGTAGCGCGCCGTTTGGGATCATGATCTGTTTTGTATCCTATATGCTGCCCGTAACAGTCATGGGGGAAAGGCACTCCCATAAGAACAAGATTATGAAAGGCCATAGGCGAAAGTGCTGCCTCTATATAGGCAATATCCCCATGCACGGAACCGCCTGCGGCCATGTCAGCCGCCATAAGCCGTGGAGCGTCCGGCTCCTGGCCGTACATGCCCAGCTTGTAGTATGTCTGCTTGTCGCTGCCGGTATTTATGGAAGTTCCCATGCGCAGTCCCTCCGTATAGACTGCCACATCCCTGACTCCCTGTTGTCTCAATCTTACGGCCGCACACAGTCCGGCAGCTCCGCTTCCTATGACAAGTGTATTCAATTTCATACTAAGCCAGCTCCGCCGCATTAAAGCTTTGCAATCGTCATGCCGCCATCCACATTTATTACCTGACCGGTAGAATACGCAAGAGAACCGGCCGCCAGCATTGCGATACAGCGTCCCACATCCTCCGGTTCCCCCCATCTGGGCTGCAATGTCAAGCCATCCGCTATCATCTTGTCATATTTTGCAGTCACGCAAGATGTCATATCACTATGAACAACGCCGGGCCGTACTTCATAGACACAGATGCCTTCCGCGGCAAGCCTGACTGCCCACAATTTCGTTGCCATGGCGACTCCCGCCTTGGACATACAGTACTCACCGCGACTGATGCTGGCCACATCTGCTGAGATGGACCCAGTATTGATTATGCAGCGGAAATGCCCGCTCCTATTGTTTATCATGCGCCGTGCAGCCGCCTGCGTAAGGAAGAAAGGCCCCCGGAGATTGATACCCATCACCCGGTCATAGCTGTCTTCCGTCATTTCCAGCACATCAGCCCGCACCTCCGGCGCCACACCTGCATTGTTGCACAGCACATCAAGAGGGCCGAAATCTTCCTCAAAGGAATCCAGCATCCTTTCCCTGTCATCACGGCTGGACACATCGCACCTGTAGTACTTCACCTTGCCTTTACCCAGTGCGACAAGTTCATCAGCGAACCCGGAATATGCACTTCCATCAGCACGCCCGCAGAATGCCACATTATGCCCGGCTTCAACCAGAGCACGCACCACACCAGCTCCAATTCCACGACCGCCGCCAGTAACAAGTATATTGCTGCTTTCCATATTATTTCCCTTTTATTCCCACACTGTTGAACTATGACATTTCAACATGTAAGATACATTTTACACTCATAAAAACAAGTTTAAACCTGCATTTTAAAAGCCCTGGAATCAATGTTATTTTCATCAATTTACCGGACAAAAAAAAAGACGCCCTTGATTCAGGCGTCTTTACATTCAAAAAACAATCATCAATGCTGTTTTTCTGGTTCTACGGCTTCCCGTATTTCAAAGTTTATTGACTTTATCTGATCCCCGATTCCCAGTTTGCTCTTCATTTCAGCAATAAGCTTTTCTCTCAATTTATTCCTGAACTCCACAAGCTCGGCATCTATTGATGCTTTGAGCACAATGATCATGACAAGCCCAAGACGAGTTTCGGCAAGGCGCAAGTCCCAAATCTCTATTCCAGGATTTCCGGATGACATTTTTCTCACAAAAGCCGCAAGAGCATCAACCGAAATGGAAAATGAACCTTTTTCCCCATCCTCTATCGTAATCACCTTGCGGGCTGTCCCGGAAACAGAGTAACATTTCCAAATGGCGACAATAATCAGAGCTATCACGGCACCAGCCAGGACACCATACCAGAACTGACTGCCTTTCAGCAATTCAATCAAGCACTCAAAAGCATTGCAGGACTCGTCAGGAGAAACTGCACCAGGAGAAGCCGTATCCATGTAAATTACCTCCTTTCTAAACAAGGTCTCTCATACGGAGGCACACAATACCTTCCGTATGAGAACAAGCAAATCATTCCTGATGGGCAGGAAGCAAATCATCATTGATTTCGCTTTCATCTTCAAGATCAACGACATTCACATTGACTTTTGCCACAGGGTATCCTGTCAGAGCCGGGATCTTGTCAAACAAAATAGTCTTGATCTCATTTGCCACTTCAGGGACATTGCATCCGAAGCGAAGTACAAGTGCCAGTGTAATAACTGCACCTTCCTCCGGCAATTCCAGACCAATGCTGCTTTCGTATGCGCGACGGCTGAAAATATTGGCAAGTCCCTCTGCAAGTCCCTGAGGAGCAGTGCGAATAACACCATCAATTCCAAGAACATACTTGCGAATTATGGCAGCAACCACGTTATTTGAAATGCAGACCTCACCCTTTTCATCATTGCAAAGTGCGATGGAAACCATTTCATTCTCTTTAACCGGTGTGTTTTTTTCCTTATTCTCTTCCATAGTTATTTACTCCTTTTTTAAGTGGTTAAAACTCCATTCCCCCAGCATAACCGGGATCGACTTTCAGTTTTAAATGTACAACAGTTGAACAGTTTGTCAAATATCAAAGAAAAATATCTTTAAATCTGTTGCCGCTTCAATATTAAATCCATTCCATAATTGTGGCTTTTACTGCAGGACTGTCCGCTGCTTTAAGCAAATATTCCGCCTTTTCCGGTTTGCATCTGCAGATTGCTGCAGCCGCATTGCGCTTAAGCACAGTTACACCGGTATGCTCCAATACAGTTCCGCATATTATCCGGCGCAATTCTGCAGAACTCATAAAAAACAACTTTTCTGCATCCACCATATAATCTTCTATGTCTCCTCTATCATCCGGACAGCTGGATGAACAGGCAGAACAGCCGAAAAGAACATTGCCCAGCGCCATCTGATCATTCTTCAGAAGTGCTCCACGCTTCTGTCCTGCGATCCAACTGCGGCATTTGCGTACAATAATATTCCCTTTGCAGTCCAATGCGCCATTGGGGCAGGCTGCCACACACGCCCGGCAATCTTCACACATCAATACGGCAGCACTTTCTTCCGGTAATTCATAGCGTTCACCCAGAAACAATACGCCGATATGCCCGCGGCAGCCAAGACCGGGTAATCTTACAAGAGTGTTCATCCCGCACCTTCCCAACCCCGCAATTTCAGCAAACTCCTTTTCAGGCACAGGTTTGGAGTCTACGCAGCTCTCGTTCCATACACCGATTTCGGATGCAATATTGCCGAGAATACGCGCTCCAGTAATATGATAATCCTCTTCAAGCGCGTATGATGCAACAGAGACTTCCACGGAATCCGCACCCGCCCGGGGAAGTTCAAACACTTTTGAACATTTATCCGGCACTGGAGCAAAAGATATAACAAGCGCACACTTCGCCTCAGGTCTCGCACCAAAAGGATCACACAATACATCAAGACGACCGTCTATATAATTGAGTACACCGGCGTTTTCCTTCATCCAGGAAGCATATCTGTCTTTCAGCGCATTTACATCCACATCTTCAGGATAAACCATGCCCCATGAAAATGCACCCGCCTCACGGCATATTCGTTCCAGCCTTTCCGGCTCATTCATCGGCGCTATCCCCGCATGCGGCGTTCCACGCTTCTGTTTTCTGCTCATTTGTGGCAGAGGCCATATCCTGTCCCTGATCCAGAAGTCGTTTTTCCATGGCACGAAAATGTCCGTCGTATTTTTTGACAGCTGAATGGACAGCCTCTTCCGCATGAATCCCCTGCAGATGGCATAATTTCACAATATCCATAAGAAGGGCGCCCACTGACTCGGAAAACTTTTTTTCGCCACCATCGGCAATAACGCAGGACAACTGCTCGACGCCTTCGGCAATATTCTTCAATACACTTTCAGATTCAGCCTCGCCAAATCCAGCCCGGTATGCACGATTCAGTATTTTCTGCGCCCTGGCAAGTCCCGGAATCGAACGGGGAACACCATCAACGGCTGACCGGCGGCTGCAATATCCTTTTTCAGTGGACTTTATACTGTCCCACTGCCTACGGAACTCCTCCTCGGTACGAGCTGAAGACTCCCCGAACACATGGGGGTGACGGCGTATCATCTTATCCGCCTCGGAACGGGCTACATCCTCTATATTAAAGCGCCCCTCATCCTCGGCGATGCGGGCGTTCAGAACCACCTGAAGCAGCAGATCTCCCAATTCGTCCCGCATGCCGTCATAATCACCGTCTTCCAATGCATCAAAATACTCCCCAGCCTCCTCCACAAGATAGCTCCTTATGGACATATTGGTCTGAACGGAGTCCCATGGGCATCCATTGACAGGATCGCGGAGTTTTGCCACGACCCTGATAAGACGGTCTATCTCACTCATTTTACAATGTTCCCGTCAAAGCACAACCTTGTTCAGGGAGTATTCCACCAGTCCTTCTGCACCGGCAAGCATAAGTTCAGGAATAAGATCCCTGGACACATGCTTGTCCACGACTGTCGTAAGAGAGTACCAGTCCTCATCGGAAAGATGGGAAACCGTGGGACGCTGAAGCGCAGGCAGCTTTGCAAGCACCTCCTCCAGCTTATCCTTATGCACGTTCATCATAAGTCCGACCCTGTTTTCAGCCCTGAGCACTGCCTGGAGAAGCAGCACCAGCTTCTTCATTTTGGCAAGCTTGAAACTGTCCTTGACAGCGTCCTTATTTGCGATGAAGCGCGTAGTCGTCTCGCAAAGAGTGTCGATTATGCAGAGATTATTCGCCTTGAGACTTGATCCGGTTTCAGTAATCTCCACGATGGCGTCCGCCAGATGAGGCGGTTTCACTTCCGTGGCTCCCCAGCTGAACTCCACACTTGCATTCACGCCGTGCTCCGCAAGATAACGCTTCGTCATGCCAACGGCTTCAGTGGCAATGCGCTTTCCTTCCAGATCCTTTGCACACTTGATGGGTGAGCCGTTCGGAACAGCCAGAACCCAGCGAAGCGGTGCACGCCCGACTTTGCCGTATACAAGTTCGGCTATCTCTTCTACGTCCGCACCGCTTTCCTGTATCCAGTCATAACCGGTCAGACCGCAGTCAAGGAGCCCTTCGCCAACATAACGGGCCATTTCCTGGGCGCGGATCAGAACACAGTTGATCTCGGGGTCATCAATGGAAGGATAGTATGAACGGGACTGAATGTCTATCTTATATCCCGCCTTGGCAAACATCTGCACTGTGGATTCTTCAAGACTTCCCTTCGGCAGACCTAATTTCAAAACTGACATGGTATCAAACTCCTGTAAAATATATCTCTAATGGTGCGAGGGTATGCTGATATCACTTCTTGTACACATCAGCCGGATCAAAAACCCTTTCCTCGATCACGGTAAGGCTTCCATCGGCTTCGACTCTACGGAAGAAGCAGCTGGGATATCCTTCATGGCAGGCTGAGCCGCCAATCTGCTCGATTTTGAAGACCACCGTATCCAAATCGCAGTCAACCAGGATCTCCTTGACTTTCTGAATGTTGCCGCTTGATTCACCCTTGACCCAAAGCTTCTTACGTGAACGGGTCCAGTATGTCGCTACGCCCGTCTCAAGAGTCTTTTCCCATGCTTCCTTGTTTATATAGGCCAGCATAAGAACCTCGCCAGTCTTCCAATCCTGGGCAACAGCTGGGATAAGTCCATCAGCACTCTTGGAAAAATCCAATTCCACCATTTCGCACAACTCCTGTTTCTATGAGATTATCTTAAATTATTTTCAATTTTATTTCATTATACATTGAAACGCACATAGACACAGTCACCATCCTGCACTATGTACTCCTTGCCCTCAATACGGAGTTTTCCAGCCTCTTTTGCGGCATTCCAGCTTCCATGGGCCACCAGATCATCATATGATTCGACTTCCATGCGTATAAACCCGCGCTGCATATCCGTATGGATCTTTCCGGCAGCCTGAGGCGCAGTAGATCCCCTTGTAACAGTCCATGCCCTTGTCTCATCAGGACCTGTGGTGAAGAATGTAAGATAGTCAAGCATCCTGTATCCGGTATGAATAACCCTTTCCAATCCCGACTCGGTCACTCCTATGTCCTCAAGGAATGCCTTTGCCTCCTCCTCATCCAGTTCCTGCAGATCCTCCTCCAGTTTTGCACAGACAGGAATAACCTCCATTCCATGCTCCGCAGCAGCAGCAATAAGACTCCTGGAAATGTCGTCCTTTCCGAATGAACGGAAATGCTCCTCGTCAGTATTGGCGCAGACAAATGCAGGAGTCATGGTAAGAAGCTGCATCTGCCTGACAATGGCCTCCCTTGACGCATCGCTCCTGTCATATTCCGGCATTCTGCCCTCGCCCAGACTGGCAAGGAACTGTTCAGCCAGTTCGAGTTCCATCTTGGCCTCCGGTGTGCCGCCGCAGCGCGTGAGTTTCCTGCACTTTTCAATGCGCTTTTCCAGAACTTCCATGTCAGCCAGCATAAGTTCAGACAAAATCAATCCCAGGTCCCGGACTGGATCAACAGATTCTTTCACATGGATTATATCATCGTCCTCAAAAAGACGGACCACATGGGCAACTGCATCCACACTGCGTATATGACCAAGGAACTGATTGCCAAGTCCTTCACCCTTGCTTGCACCCTCGACCAGTCCCGCTATATCAATGAACTTCATCGTGGCAGGAACGACCTTGGCTGAATGCTCGATCTCCACCAGCTTTGATATGCGCCTGTCCGGAACAGGAACTATTCCCGTATTGGGCTCTATGGTGCAGAAGGGAAAATTGGCCGCGACAGCACCGCCCTTGCACAACGCATTGAACAAAGTTGACTTGCCCACATTGGGCAATCCCACAAAACCACATTCAAATCCCATTAATTTCTCCCGGAAACCTTTGCAAAACTATTTATCATCATCATTGAAGAGATCACGAAGGGTGAACTTGTCCTTTTCCTCCTTGTCATCTTTCTTCCGCTCCGGTTCATCCCCGTCAAACTCATCCACATCGATGACTTCAAGCTCCTCTTCGTCATAGTCATCGTCATAGTCATCGTCGTCAAAATCATCATCGAAATCATCTTCGAAGTCGTCATCCTCGAAGTCATCATCGTCTTCGAAATCGTCGTCAAAATCGTCTTCGAAGTCATCATCAGAGGAATATGAACCTTCTTCATCCCACTGAGCATCATCGTAGCTGCTTTCAGGCGGCAGTTCCTCTCCTCCCTGCCAAACTATAAGGTTCTTGTCCCACAGATCCTCAAGGCAGTAGCGGCGGCGCATGTCAGGAGTCATGATATGAACAAGTATCACACCATAATCCAGAACTATCCACTGGCTGTTGCAGACACCCTCCTGTCCTCTCGGGCGTATGCCCTCGTCCACCAGTGCCCTGCGCAGATTCTCTGCCAGAGCACGAATATGCTGAAGTGATGTTCCGCAGCACACCAGATAATAATCGGCAAGTATGCTGTCCCCGCTCTTGTCGAACAGAACAATGTCCGCCGCCTTCTTCTCCTCGCAGATTCTGACGCAGCGCATAAGTCGGATCGGAGCCATGTCGTTCTGTGAGCCAAGGAGTTGCTGCTTGCTG
>JAZURH010000426.1:0-7215 GCA_045606125.1 Lentisphaeria bacterium
ACGACATGGCTACGATCCGACTTGCAAAGCGGACATGGACGAGCGGGACGCGACCCTGGTCCGGTATCTTATTGCCAACCATCACACAAGCCCCCTGGAGCATGTGATGTTCACATTCCTGGTGCACTGCCCGCTTTTCGTGCGTTCCCAGTGGCACCGCCACAGGACTTGGAGTTACAATGAGATATCCCGCAGATATACCCAGGAAGATGTTACATTCTTTGTGCCGGGTGAACTACGGGGACAGGCGGAAAGCGACAGGCAGGCATCTGTTTCATCGGACAGCATTGATCAGGCTGCTTGCCGTGCGAAGATAGATGAGATGAACCGTGCAGCATTCAAGTGCTATGAGGACCTGCTTGCCGCCGGTGTCTGCAGAGAGCAGGCCCGTGGTGTTCTACCACAGAATATGATGACAACTTTCTGGGCTACTGTGGACCTGAGTAATCTGATAAAGTTCCTGGAACTGAGGGATAGCGCCCACGCCCAGGCTGAAATAAAGGAATATGCCGCTGCCATAAAGCAGCTTATCAAGGGCGGCCTTCCAAATGTTGCCAAGGTGTTCAACTGGTGAGTCCAGCTCCCACACGGATGCCTCGTTTTAGAGGGGAACCGTGGAAAGGGGAGGAATACTGCTTTATGAAAAAGGCTTTCTGGGATGCTCTGGCCTCGGCAATAGTGCCGAAGGCCGAGCTGCATTATACCACTGCTCTGGATTTGCTTGTTGCCGTGGTTTTATCCGCCCAATGCACGGACAAGGCGGTCAACAAGGTAACGGAGCAGCTTTGGCGGACGGTGCGCACAGCGGATGATTATATTGCCCTTGGTGAGGAAAAGCTGCGGGAGTGCATACACTCAATAGGCTTTCATACTGTTAAGGCAAGGCACATAATAGGCCTGTGCTGTATTCTCAGAGAAAAATACAATGGGGAAGTCCCGTCCACTCGTGAGGAATTGATGGAACTGCCCGGTGTCGGGCGCAAGACTGCGAATGTGGTGCTCAACCTGTGGTTTCGACAGCCTGTAATCGCCGTTGACACCCATGTGGGGCGCGTTTCCCGCCGTACGGGACTTTCTTCCAGTACGACGCCTGATGGCGTCGAGGCTGATCTTATGCGTGCAGTACCTGAAAAATATCTGGCGGACGCCCATCATTATCTGCTTCTCCTTGGTAGATATATCTGCCGTTCACAGAATCCCCGGTGCCAATCTTGTCCTGTTGCCGAATGGTGTCCTTCCTCGAAAAACGGAAAAGATAAAAAGAAGGTTGAAGGAAAATGAGTTTTGCAGATACCCTGTCTGATGATGTACGGCGCCGTTCCCGTCGCTACGCTACTTCATCAGCCTTGTTCGGATGCATTTCCGAGTGGGTCAATGACAGCAATGCCATAATAATTCTGTTTCTTGTTATGCTTGGGGGCAGTGAATCCTTTTCACTGGTGTCCTCTTCCTTTTCCGGTATATCCAATGTTTTTCTGGGGATGATCTGCGCCATGGTCGTAGGCAAGATAGGTCTGCGCCGTTCCTACACGATCTCGGTTTTTGCCGGAATGGCCATGTTTTTTCTTATGGCCCTTGCGCCGTACTTTGGAAATATGGCAAAATACATTGTAATATTCGGCGCTTTGGGGTATAATCTGTCCCGTCCTCTGTATGTGGCCACATGGTATCCCATGTGTGACAATATACTGCGCAGCAAGGAGAGGGCTCCGTTTTTTTCAACAATGCGCTTTTCCTACATGATACTGAATACGCTGCTGCTTTATTTTGCAGGCCGTTTCATGGGGGACAATCCGCAGATGTGGAAATACCAGGTCATACTGGTCTTTGCCGGGCTTACAGCATACGGCCGCATATTCAGCATGAACCGGATGCCGGTGGACAAGTCCGGCGAAAAAGAGGCAAGTCATTTTTTAAGGTCTCTTGCATCACTGTATAACGAACCCAAGGTCCTCGGAATTGCGTTCTATCTTTTTGCTCTGTACACCAGTTCAATAGGTCTTGTGCCGCTTGGCATAGTCTATATGAAATCAGGACTTTCCTTTGGCGTTGAGACTATAGTTACCATAACCTCATGCCGTCTGTGCGGTATGATACTGGGGTATGTAACAGTCCGCTATATAACAAGGATGATGAGTATATACAAGTATCAGGTTCTGACCCATCTCATGCAGATAGCAGTGGCCTTTGCGCTCCTGTTCGTCCGGCCTTCTGCACCTCATGCTTCTATCCTGATGGGAATTGTTTTCTTCTTCAGCGGCATGGTTTACGCCCATATTATGTGCATATCATCCATGCGCACCATAGAGCTTGCTCCCAGCAACAACAGGGTGGTGGCAATGTCATTCTGCTCTGTCATGCAGAACATAGGCAGTGTAATAAGCACTCTGGGTGCCACACTGCTGCTTGCCAGCGGAGCGCTTGCCACGAAATGGACTGCTTTCGGCATTGAGTTCAGCAATTACCATTTCATGTTTATAATGTTCTTCCTTATGTGTTCGTTCAGTATGATCTTCCTGATACTTGTACCACCGCAGCAGAAATGATAAACTGCAGAACCGGGCGCTTTCCACGCCCGGTTCTATTGCTGTACTTCAATCAAGAAATTTCCAGGATGCCACATCGAACATGCCTCTGTCTGTTATTCTCAGGAATGGTATTACGGGCAGCGGCAGAAATGCAAGTTGCAGGAATGGTGTTTCAAGGGGAGTTCCCGTCAGCGCAGCGGCTTTATGCAATTCCCTCAGTTTTGTTGCCACGGCAGCATGGTCCAGATCTGACATAAGTCCAGCCAGAGGAAGAGGAACCAGTCCCACAACCTTTCCGTCAATAACGGCTGCCTGTCCTCCCTGGGAATCAATAAGTGCATTTACTGCGCATGCCATGTCTTCATCTGACATGCCGACAACGCAGATGTTATGGCTGTCATGACCTATGGTAGATGCCAGCGCACCTTTTTTCATCTTGAATCCGCGTACAAAGCCCATTCCTATGTTTCCATTCTTGCCATGTCTTTCCAGAGTGGCAATTTTTGCTATGTCGTTTTCCGCATCTGCCTTTTTTTCACCGGGAGGCATGTCCAGGGAAAGATGTTCCGTTATAAGGGAAAGTTCATTTATTCCGATTACAGGCGTACTTGTTGAATCTGAAATTATTTTGAAGTCCTCAGTGGTGACTTTTTTTCTTTTCACGCTGTTGCGGCAGAAGGCGGTTGATGGTTCACATGCCCTTGAAGCAAAGAGTTTTTCATCTATGTGGCGGCCTCCGCAGAAGACAGAATGCACCTTGCATTTCATGAAATCCGAAAGAAGGATTATGTCTGCCTTGTATCCGGGTGCCAGAAGCCCCTTGCCCCTGATGTTTTTCTGAATGGCCGGGGAAAGGCATGCTGTACGGAAAACTGCCAGAGGCTCGCATCCTGCGGCGAGGGCCTTTGCGACCATGCCGTCAATATGTCCGCTTTCCTCTATGTCCAATGGGTTTCTGTCATCGGTGCAGAAGGCAAGCCTGTCGGCGTTCTGCAATGTGATAAGGGGCATAAGGTCATTCAGGTTGCGTGCCACGGAACCTTCCCTTATGAATATGCTCATTCCCTTGCGCAGTTTTTCCAACCCTTCCTCAACACTTATGCACTCATGGTCGTTAATGACTCCCGCGGCTATGTATGCGTTAAGGTCCCTGCCGGAAAGCATAGGGGCGTGTCCATCTGTTCTTCTATAGAAAAGACACAGCTTTTCAAGCACACTTCTGTCTCCTGACAGCAGTCCCGGATAGTTCATCATTTCCGCAAGACCGCACAGTTTTTCATGTCCGGCTATTATTTCTATGTCCTTTGCGGTGATCTCTGCCCCCGATGTTTCCAGGGCTGTAGCCGGAACGCATGAACTTGCCGTCACACGCAGGTCCATGCACATCTTACCGGCGCATTCCAGAAAGAAATCCAAAGCCTTTGTTCCGCATACATTTGCCATTTCGTGGGGATCGCATATTGCTGTTGTCGTGCCGTGAGGGAGGACACAGCGCTCAAACTCCCATGGGGGATATCATGGAAGACTCCACATGCACATGGGCGTCAATGAATCCGGGGACAGCGGTCATTCCATTTGCATTGACAGTCTGCTTCCCTTCATAGGATTCGCCTACTCCTACTATCATGCCTCCACATACAGCAATGTCGCCGCGTGTCGTTGTGCCGTCCGTCAGGTTGAAAATGTCCGCATTCTTTATTACCAGGTCTGCTTTTTCCGTTCCTTTTGCCTGGGCGATAATTTTTGACAGTGTTTCAGTGTTCATATCTTATTTCTGTTCTGTGAATGAGTGTATACCTTCATGCAGGATCATGCTGCGCCTGTCTCTGAGATTTATTTCAGCTGACATTCCCAATGGTATCGTGAATGTGTATTCGATTTTTTCGCCGTTTCTCCTCCATTCTGATTTGAAACCTTTGTATTCCGCGCTGAAATCACTGAGTCCCTCCGGAGGCATAGGGCTTATGCGCATGATTCCTGGCTGATTAATTCTGAAGCCGGCAATGTATTCATACATACATGCAACGATGTCAGAAAAAGCACCGTGATTCAGAGAGTTTCCAAGCATGTCCCATTCTTCCGTAAATGTAGTGCTTTTTGATGCCATGTACAAATATCCCGGGAAATTCGGCTGGGTCATAAGCTGGAATGCCTCGTCTGCAAGTCCATTTTCAAAAAGGGCACGCAGCACCTGTCTTGAGCCTATAGTGCCGTAGTCCACCTTGAAATCGTTTTCCGTGAGCAGTTTTTTTAGGTGCATCAGGCATTGCTGTCTATCCTTTTCCGGTACAATTTCATAGTTCAATGCGGTTGCATTGTATGTGGTGCGGCTGCCTTTGTAGATACCGTCTCCCAGATAGAAGTTTCTGTTGTATTCTTCTATGAGCACGGAACATTCTTTCTCCAGTTGCTGCGCTGTACCCTCGTCCTCAAGTATGCGGGCTATGGATATAAGCCTTTTATACGAGGCTATGCGGAATGCAGAGGCGCAGCTTCCCACAGGTTCTTCCTTTCGCACCGGGGGCAGCCAGTCCCCAAGGGAGTAATTGATGCCGTTTTCAGAAACCTGTTCCTGAAAGTCAAGGTTCAGCTTCATTGCCTTGTAGAACTTGTTCAGGTATTCTTTGTTTCCGCTGAATTGCCAGAGGGTGAACGGAATGTCAAACAGTGCAAAATCCCAGTGTCCTCCGCTGCCCCAGTTATATCCCCAACCTGCGCTGGGAGCTATACCGGATATTTGCCCGGATGGACGCTGAGTGTCAACAATGGTGTCCATATATGCGGCGTATGCCTTTTCCAAATCCCTGGAAAACAGCAGTGCTCTGCACATCAGCATGGCTTCGCTGGTCCAGCCATTTTTTTCCCTGTGGGGGCAGTCCGTTGGAAAACCGCAGAAATTTGAGAGGCACGCCCTTATGGCACTGTCCTCTATGGTTTTAAGTCTGCTGTCGGAAGTTGTAATTGTTCCATGTTTTGCCACATTTGTAAAAAGCACCAATTGCTGCATTTCAAGCAGCTGGACGCAGCCTTCAGTTTTTACCTGGACATACTGGAAGCCGTGGAAAGTGAATCTGGGATGCCATGTTTCCGTTTCCCCGCCTTTAAGTATGTATGTGTCTTCCTGAAAATGCTCGCCCGGCATCAGTACGCGACCTATTTCCCGGTTGTCCACAGTTAAACTGTCCTGTGACAGGCGCTCGCCGCAGATAAGCGTAATTGATGCTCCTCTCTCACCACGCACTTTGATTTCAGGGATACCTGCCGCATTAACTGGTGAAGCCCATATTTCAGGTGTTTTTTTCTGCATAGTGTTACGCTGCTGTATTCTGCAGCCCGGGAAAATCTGTTCTTCGCCTTTTCCTCCCGGCGGAGATACAATCCATGCGTGGCGCCAGCCTGTTTCTTCCGGTTCTACATCCTTTATCCAATTTTCTGCCCGCGGTACACGGACTGCTTCGGGAAGTGTGTCCATGTACGGCAGTTCCAGGCGAGCATCGTATATCTCTCCGCCCCTTAAACTGTCATACCTTGTGGCGCTGAAGGAAACAATCCAGTTGGAATCGGAGCAGAGAAGAGGAATGCCGCCTGACTCAAGCTGGAATATCATTTTGGGGTAGTCTCTCCAGTCCGCCATGGGGAAGTGCCATGCCTTTTCCAGAGTCTGGCAGTTGTACAGCCCGTTTCCTACGGTCACGGAGAAAATGTACTTTTTGCCTTTTTTCAGAGTGAAGGGCAGCTTGTATTTCATGTAGCGCCAGCGTAGGTCGTATTGAGTGGGGGAGGGCACCAACATGTCGCCGGTAATGTTTTCCCCGTTTATGCTCCATTCGAAATACCCCAGACCGCAGATGAATATATCGGCATCGGTTATGTCATATTCCGGTATGAACTCCCTGCGAAAATCGGGAGCGGGAAGTGTTCTCCTCCGGTTATCGATCATGTACCTTCTGGGAAATCCTATCCATTTTGCCGTCCATTGCTTCATTTTGCCACTTTTGCTCTATTATGGATGTAGTTTTAAAGCTATCATCGAAATGTGCATTGATATGAATATATTAGCGTTGGCAGTGCTTTTCGCAGCACGGAAGTGCGGCTTCGAGTCGTTGCTTTAGTCACTTATTTATCTTATTGCGCATTTCGTTTTATTTTTTTAATTACTTATGTTGAAAATGATTCTTTGTTGGACGAATTTACCACATGCAGCTGTGTTTTCAACGAGGAATGTTAAAATGTACACAGATATTTTATAACTTTTCTAAATGGGAGTTTTCTGTAGATTTTCGTGTAAAATCAATGTGTTTTGAAAAAATGAATTTGTAAAATAAATATTTTCTACTGAATCATAGAGACGATCCTGGCATAGGCGACATTTAAAATAAGAGCGGGCGATTTTTCATGAGCGTATGTATTTCTATCTGCTGTATATCATGAAAAGTCTATTGTGACGGAACTGATCATTTTGTTTTTTATATATGAATAAAATACGATGATTTAAAAAAGTTTTCAGGAATAGGTAATTTCGTACTATTTTTGAATTTACCTTGAGAATGTAGAATAATTAGATCAATTATTGAAAATAATAAAATTGCATTTATTTAGATTCAAAAAATAAATTCAATTATTTTCTCTTTTTGGGGTTGCCTTTTGCTGATGGCGCAATATTTTATAAGGGCGGCTGGGTGGGGGG
>JAZURH010000427.1:0-7510 GCA_045606125.1 Lentisphaeria bacterium
GGGCGCAAATCAAACGATTTGCGGCAGGCAGAAGAAACTTGCATCTGCTTCATTTGCTTGACAAGGACGAAATAAATATGCCTTTTTCGGGCACAGTTGATTTCGAAGATGCGGAATCAGGAGACAGGGTGACATCTGCACCGGAAGCGGCAAGAAGCAGATACCTTGCCGAAATGGAAAACTGGCTCAGTGAAACAAGAACATCCGCATTGGAATGCGGTGCGGCATACAGGTTTGGCACAAGCAGTTCTTCCCTGCTTGACTTTTTCAGCTGATGAAACGGGTACTTTACATCGATGCATCCTGTTTTTTCGGAGGAGCACAGACAAGCCTGGCTTCGCTGATAAGATCGCGCAAAGACCGGGAAATGCAGTTCATAATTGCAGGATGCCGGGAACTTGAACCGGGAGCTGCCATCATCACGCATCATTATAAAGCCGGTTTGGGCGGATTTATCTCACTGCTGCGGGATGCCCGGAATGCAGCACAAAGCATCAAATCTGCCATACAGCAGTTTCAGCCGGATTGCGTATATTTAAACGCAATGCGCAGTGCCCTGCTTCTGATATTTTCAGGTCTGGACATCAAATGCCCAGTCACTCTCCATGACAGAGATGTGCGCTGCCCGCTGTTCATTCCCCGTCTTGTAAACATATCCCTGAAACCGCACATAATTGCAATTTCACCTAAAGTAGCTGAAAAATGGCATTTCATGCCGTCAGACCGCATATCCGTCACACCTAATCTTTTTGACACGGATGCCATCGCCTCAACGGCTCCGGCGGCATCGCCTTTTCCGGATGAAACATACAAAATAATAATGGCGGCGGATTTCACTCCATGGAAAAATCATAAACTTCTAATAGACGCCATGGCGATACTTAAAGACAAATGCCCTGCCGCAAGATGCCTCCTGAAAGGCAGAATCCATACGAAAGATGATGAAAAATATCTGCAGAGCCTGAAAAAACGGATATGTAAGCTTGGACTCGAAGGGCATGTACTTATCAACAGCGATAATGAACCTGCCCTGCCCCATATTGCAGCCTGCGACTGCCTGGCGGCATGCTCAAAGGACGAGCCTTTCGGACGCACGCTCATAGAAGCCTTCGCCATGGGAAAAACAGTGGCGGCTGCAAAATACAGTGCGGACAGCTCCATCCTGGAAGGTTGCAAAGCTGCGGCCATAGCAGAATATACTCCGGATTCACTTGCTGAAGCCATAATGCACTGGCAGAAAAAGATGATCAGGGACAACGCAAGACAAGCTGCCCTGAAAAAAGCCGGAGACTTCTCCTTCAGCAGAAATTGATCCTCTCAGCGTACCGCAGCCAGCAATTCAGCGAGAATACTATCGAAATACGGCAGCGGAGAATCATGATTTCCACCGGCTATCTCCATGTAGTGAAAATTCTCCCGGTTTTCCATAATTTTATTCAATGCCCGCGCCTCAGATACAGGTATTACTGCATCCGCCTCTCCATGGTACAGATATATCGGCATATCAAGGGCGGCAGCATTGAGACAGGCGCTGTTCTTATCATATTCTGCGGCATCCTTGTAGGATGCGCGTATGGCGGCCCCTATATCATGCGTCACTTCTGGTTCACTGGTACTGCACCAATCGGCATACCTTCTCATATCAGTGGCTGCACCAAGAGCCCCCACTCCGTCCACAAGTTCAGGATGCCGTACAGCAAAAGCAAGCGCCCCCGATGCTCCCATGGAACCCGCTATTATGAAAACATGGCTCCAGTCAAAATTACGGCGGCCGTTTTCAATAAGTTCCGCCAGATCCTCTACCGCACCGCCGCCCATCCAGGCATTGTCCCTCAAATTAGGCGACAGGACGGAAACATCGGCCTCAAGAAGATGACGGCGCCATTCAACAACTTTTTCACCGTGAAGAAGCTGATCTCCGTGAGAACCATGCCCATGGAGGACCACTACACAGGGACGCCCTTTTCCTGCATGACTGTAAAGGGCCCAATCCCTGTATCCGTCATATTTGCTGCAATAGTCTATCCGGGTAAAATCAGGATCCACCAGAGTTTCCATCATTTCCTGGTCAGCTTCAACATTGGTCAGATGCAGTCCATTCACATTGTGATAATTAAGGGCTTCAGCAAGATATCCGGATCCCCACACATTTGGCATCTCAACCGGTGTACGACCGATGCACATGGATGGACGGCGGCGTATCCGCACATTTATGCCATCCAGACTCACGCCATTCACATCAAGACCGCCGAAAAAGGAGGGGCCGCCATTTTCAACTTCAATGTTTCTATAGCGAATGTTTCTTACATGCCCAGTATAACGCTGCCGGTCTTCAGGAAGATCTGATCCGCTCCAGATCTTCATGGGCTGTTCCACATTGCGCATCACTGTATCACTGAAAAGAATATTCTCCACACGGCAGCCATGCACCACGCCAAGGTAGCAGTTGGGGGGAGCCACCGACACAATATCATACCCTTTGCTGCAGTCATGGATTATATTGTCGCTGAAAACCATGTCCCGTATTACGCTGTCCCCTTCATATCCGATACGGACTGCACAGCATGTGGTGCTTAATGTATTGCCGCATACATGTATTCTTTCGCAGGGTTTGTTTCTTCCCAGCTGCGCTGCATCGCATTTTATGGCGATGCAGTCATCCCCTACATTTATATGACATCCGGTAATAAACACATCACTGCAGCAGTCTATGTCAAGGCCATCCGTATTAGGTCCCCTGCGATTATTCGCTATAGTAATGTTTTCAATTTTTAACCTGTCACAGCCCAGAGCCCAGACGGTATAAGCCGCCGCATCACGCAAAGTTATTCCCCGAAGATTCACATTGCTGCAGTTGAACAACATGACTGCAACAGGACGCTGCTTATGACTCAGAAAATGCCTCATGCCGCAGGCATTTTCCCAGGGCATAGGAGAACCATCGTAGTCTTTCCAGAAAAAACTGCCATTGCAGATTATTTCACCGTCACCCTCTATTGTCACATTTTCCAGGCCGTAACCGCCTATGAAATAATGCGTAAGCCCCCATTCCCCACCGCGGGGTCTTTTGCTGTACTCCTCTATGCTTTTCGGTGCCAGCAGCCGCGCCCCCCGCTCAAGATGCAGGGTCATATTGCTTTTCAACTGAAGTGAACCGGTAATCTCCCAATCTCCGGCAGAAACAACTACAGTTTCATTGGCGGCCGCATTCACTGCTTCCTGCAATGAAGTAAAATCCCGGGCATAAAGCATTTTCTGTCTCCCTTAAAAGCAAAAAACCGGAAATCAATTTTTCCGGACATAATTTCAAAAATATCAAACCAGGAAAGGCTGCTTGTTGACCCTGTGGACCATTATCTCGTCCACCACCCCATTGCCTCTGTTGGCAAGGAAAAAATGAACTATGTCTGCAATATCCTCAGGCATTATCATTCCGTCAGCAGTCAGGTCCGGCCGGGACACTTTGACCATGTCCGTATAGACTCCGCCAGGAGCTATGGCATGCACACGGATGCCGTCCTTGTAATATTCTGCAGCAAGACTCTTTGTAAATCCAAGCAGCGCATGCTTTGAAGCTGTATAGGCACTCTGCAGCGGATATCCGGCATGGGAAACCACAGAGGCAATATTGATGATCGCAGGCACAGCGGATTTCTTCAAATGGGGAATACATTTCTGCGTGAGAAAGTAGGGGACACGCACATTGATTCCCATTATTGCATCAAACTCGGCAGCACTTACCTCTTCAAAAGGAGTGCTCTGGGCAATACCTGCATTGTTGACAAGTACATCAATGCCGCCAAATGCAGCTGCAGCTTCAGACACCATTCCATCAAGACATTCCGGCTCCAGAAGATTTCCGGGAATCATAACACAGGAAGAATGTTCACCGACCAATTTCCTTGTGGCGTCAAGCTTATCAACGTTGTTTCCGCCAAGAAGAACCAGTTTCATTCCTTCGGCGGCCATCTTCACAGCCACTGCACGGCCTATTCCGCCGCCGGCACCAGTCACAACAAGGACCTTTCCTGTCAAATCCTGCTTCATGGCATCCTCAGCGCTTTACGACAAGTACAGGGCACAGGGCATGGTCAACAAGAAGCTGACGCTCAACACTGGTGTTGTCCTTGTGAGTCGAGGCGTCATGCCAGCCGCAGATGACTATCATATCGCTCTTCAGTTCCCTTGCAGCCCGAAGAACAACCTGCGAAAAACGCCCCTTGAGCATGTAGGTCTCAAGCTCGATGCCCAGTTTCTGCGCCTTGTCATGGGCGTTGTCCAGAACACGCTGTCCCTTTGCCTCGATCTCGCTCTCAAACAAAGAGCGTTCCTCCGCAATGAAAACGCGCATCTGCTGAAGCATATCCATACTCGCCGTATCCACGACAAAAGCAGCGGCAAGACGGGCATCAGCAAGACATGCCTTCATCTGGACGGCTATCCTGAGAGCTTCCGCAGAAGCCTCGGAACCATCGACTACAACAAGTATGCTTTTTGCAAAAGGCTGTGCTGCCGGACTTTCATCGCGGCGGGCGCCTTCGGCATCGCCTGCTCCGTCTTTTTTCTTAGGGCTGAAAAACTCCGATATCTTCATAATTTGCTGCCCCTCTCAGCTTTATACTGCTCTTCATTGGCCGCCTCAAGCCTTTTTTTAACCATCTTCATTGTGAAGAATGAATCAAGTTCCCGGCCCTCAAGCTGCCCTTCGACAAAATGAAGAGTCTCCTTGTAATTCGGTATGAATATATGTTCAAGCGCATTGACCCGGCGCTGAGTCTTTTTAAGTTCCCTGGCAAGAAGCCATACAGATGTCTCAAGTTCGGCAAGGCGGCTTGCAGTCTCGCTCAATTTAAGGAAATCAAGCATAGTCTGGTCCGCAAGTGAATCGGTTCCCACAAAACCGAACTGAGCCTTGAACTCGCTTTGCTCCACCTTGATGGTAGGTATTCTCACGCCAGCGGCCACTCTGGTATCCACACTGATATCATGGTCATAATGTATTCCGCCGGATATGCTCTTCATTCTCTGATATCCATTGCGGCTCAATGCCATTCTCAACGTGGACGATGCCTTCTGGCTGCGCTCTTCCAATTCAAACTGGACTTCCTTGACCCTGTCAAGCAGTCTCATCAGCTCCATGACCAGAATTTCCCGTTTCTGCTCAAGCAGGGAAAATCCCTCAGAAGCCATGGCAAGATCACGCTTGAGGCGTATCTGATTGCTCTTGGTCGGCGCTATGTTTATACGACTCATCTGCTTATGCGCTCCATGCTGTACGATGCATCATAATACTCGGAAAGTTCCTCTTCCGACAGACGGAGAAGCTCAGAACGGGGAAGTATCTTCAGAACCTCCCAGGCAATTGCAAGGGATTCCTCGATGCTGCGGTCCTCAAACTCTCCCTGGGCAATGACGCGGTTTTCAAACTCATTGCCGAACTTGATGTAGAGCTTGTCAACAGGACTGAGTTCCTCCTCACCAATGACGGATGCCAGAGAACGCACATCCTTGACCTTGGAATAGGCTGCAAAAAGCTGTGACGCAACATGGGGGTGGTCGTCTCTGGTGCGATCATGTCCAATTCCGTCCTTCATAAGGCGGGAAAGAGAGGGAAGACCGGCAACTGGAGGATATATTCCACGCTGGAACATTTCACGCTCAAGAACGATCTGCCCTTCTGTTATGTATCCGGTAAGATCGGGAATTGGGTGTGAAATATCATCATTCGGCATGGTCAGAATAGGCATCTGGGTAATGGAGCCCTCGCCGTTTTCCAGGCGCCCGGCACGTTCATACATGGATGCCAGGTCACTGTAAAGATAACCGGGATACCCCTTTCTGCTGGGGATCTCACCTCTGGCTGTTGCAATTTCACGGAGTGCCTCGCAGTAGTTTGACATGTCCGTTATGATAACAAGGACATGCATCCCCTCGTCAAAGGCAAGATGCTCTGCAAGTGTCAATGCAGTTCTCGGAGTTATAAGACGCTCGACGGAAGGATCGTCCGCAAGACTGAGGAACATGGCAACTTTGTTAAGAACACCGCTCTGTTCAAACGAATCCACAAAGAAACGGGCCACGTCGTTCTTCACACCCATGGCAGCAAAGACTATGGCAAATTGTACGTCCTCCTTCAGAAGTTTTGCCTGTCTGGCGATCTGGGCGGCCATGCGGTTGTGGGGAAGACCATTGCCGGAAAAAATCGGCAATTTCTGACCGCGGACCAATGTATTCATCAAATCTATGGAGGATATTCCGGTCTGTATGAAATCTCTGGGATATTCACGCGCCGAAGGATTGATTGGAAGGCCGTTTACATCTCTCCAGTCCTTGCAGAGCGGAGCAGGAAGGCCATCTTTCGGCCGTCCGAGACCATCAAACACCCGTCCCATCATTTCCTTTGATACGGGAACATGCAGGGGCGTGCCCAGAAAACGGGCTCTGGTATCCGCCGGGGAAAGAGAATCCGTACCGCCGAACACCTGCACAACCGCAGTATTTTCCGTAACGTCCAGAACCTGTCCCAGGCGTTCTTCGCCATTGGGTGCTGTAATAGTTACAAGTTCATCGTAGGCAACACCGGAGATGTTGTCTATGAAAACCAGGGGGCCGTCTATGTTCCTGACTCCCGTATATATAAGTCCCGGCATCTTCATCTGGCAAATCTCCTTTCGATGTCATCCAATTCGGAGTTGACGGCCTGTTCAAGTGCCGCCATTTTAGCCTGGTCGCCATTTGAGATCTCACTTTTCATGCGCAGTATACGAGCCAGGCTGCGCATTCCATTTATATCTGAAAGTGAGCCACCTTTCTTGATAATGGCACGGGCCCTTTCCGTGAAGGACACAAGAAGGCGCATCATCCAGGTCTGCTTTTCAGGCGAGCAGTACATATCCACTGTGTCAAAGGAATTCTGCTGCAAAAAGGCGTTCTTGACATATTCAGCTATAAGAAGGGTCAACCGCTGGGAATCCGGAAGTGCATCAGGTCCAACCAGTTTTGCAATATGCTGCAGAGAACTTTCCTCGCGGAGAATCTCCATAAGCATATTGCGATTGTCTCTCCAGTCATGGTCCTTGTCCTTCCACCAGAGGGCAACTTCCTCAAGATATTCGCTGTATGAGTTCAGCCAGCTTATTGCAGGATAATGGCGGGCATTGGCAAGATCCCTGTCAAGAGCCCAGAAACAACGTATGAAACGACTTGTATGCTGAGTGACCGGCTCGGAAAAGTCACCACCGGGAGGTGAGACTGCACCGATGACGGAAACTGACCCGGAACGCCCTTCAAGAGTCTCCACTTTTCCGGCACGCTCATAGAATCCGGCCAGCTTGGCGGGAAGATACGCGGGGAAACCTTCGTCTGCAGGCATTTCCTCCAGACGCCCGGACAATTCACGCAGGGCCTCAGCCCATCTTGATGTGGAGTCTGCCATGACAGCCACATCATATCCCATGTCGCGGTAATACTCCGCCAAAGTAATGCCCGTATAAATGCTGACTTCGCGGGC
>JAZURH010000428.1:0-11612 GCA_045606125.1 Lentisphaeria bacterium
GAATAGAGTTTACTACCTGGCGGAATAATGAAAATCTGGGATGCTCCCTTGCCCGCAATCAGGCATGGGAGAAGGTCAGATCAAAATATACGGTTTTCATGGATAATGACGCCGTTGTATGCACAAAGGACTGGCTGGCTAAGTTTATTGCCTGTTTTGAGCAGGATGAAAAATTGGCAATACTCGGACCGCGCATAATCTACCCATTTGTGCCCCATTGCATCCAGAGCGCCGGCGTTTCATTCAACAGGGCAGGGCGCGTGTCATTTTTAGGTCGGGGCACAGCCCGGGATAATCCGCGTTTTGCCGTATTCGGCGAAAGGGAGGCGCTTATAAGCGCGTGCTGGCTTATGAGGACGGATCTGCGGGATACAGTGGGAATGCTGGATGAATTGTATCATCCAGTTCAGTATGAGGATCTGGACCTGTGCATGAGGGCTCGTCAGGCCGGAATGAAAGTATGCTACACTCCCGAGGTGGAAATGTATCATTTTGAAGGCATGACGACTGCTTCTGTGGGGCAGGAGGAATATGCTGTCAACATTGCCAGAAACTCAATGAAGTTCAAGCAGGCGTACAGAGAGTATTTTCTGCACAGAACGGATCTTATACCGGCTGAACCGGAGGATTTCCAATGGCTTAGGCGGCAGGAACTTCCGCTTACTCCGGTGCTGGATATTGTATACAGGTAAATTTTCAAATGTAAAGAAGAGGCTGAAATGAAAAAAGTTGTTTTCCCGGAAGACTGGAGCGTGGATGAATGGTACGGTTTCAAAAGGCATCACTTTACAGTTGATGGCTGCGACGCCTGGATAGTGGAACCTGAATATCCGGCTTCTGACATGCGCTGGACATGGTGCGCCCAGTGGGCTGAGGCATTTGTGCCACGGGTGGGAACTGTAGCCTATCTGCAGCATGGCTTTTATCATGGGCATGTGGATGTGCACAAGTTCCATGGCAGCCCGAAGGGAATGGAGGTAATGGCGCATTTCCAGGATGCGGCAGTGGCCCTTGGACTTGCAGAAAAGGTCAGCCTTATCGGCTTGAGCTGGGGCGGTTTTTATTCTCTCCGCTATGCCGGCACATATCCGGAGCGCGTATGCTCGCTCTATCTTGATGCCCCTGTCTGCAATGCGTCGGACAGGGAACCCAGCGCGGCCGACCGCATTTGCGAAATATCGGAGCAGTGGGGCATGACATTTGACGAATTGAGGGACAGTCCGCTCAATCCGCTGAATAATGTAAAGCCCATCATCGATGCGAAAATACCGGTGTACGCCCTGATCGGCAGGGCGGATAATGTGGTGATACCCGCCACTAATTATGATTTGCTGGAGGCAGAATTCAAGAAGTTGGGCGTTGAACCCCGGATACTCAAGGATGAAAATATCCTTTCAGAACTTGGAAATGCCGAGGCTGGTGTACTTTATCTCCAGAATCGTCGTGCATACGCCCATCATCCTCATGGATTTGACGATGTTACGCCACTGATGCACTTCCATTGGAGTGTGCGTGACATCTGAACCGCCCCGGTCAACCGGTTGTAAATGCCCTCTTTTATAAAGTGACTTACCATGCCTATTACTGATATACTCAGGCGTAACGCCGAATTGTACGGAAACGATGTGGCTCTTGTGGAGATCAATCCTCAGGAACTGGAAAAGCGTCATACCACATGGCGTGAATATTCCCTTATTGAGCCCAGTCCAATTGATTCTTTCCGTACGGAAATGACATGGGCGGAGTTTGACGCCAAGGCCAACAGAATGGCGAACCTGCTTCTTACCCGGAGGGTGCGCAAGGGAACGAAAGTAGGCATTCTGCTGATGAACTGTCTGGAGTGGCTGCCAATTTACTTTGGTGTGCTTAAAAGCGGCGCAATGGCAGTGCCCCTTAACTTCAGATATTCTTCCGAGGACATACGCTACTGCCTGGATCTGGCGGATGTGGAAGTGCTGATTTTTGGTCCTGAGTTTATTGGCAGGGTGGAGGCAGTCTGCGATTGCATGCCTAAAGTTAAGACTATGCTTTATGTGGGCGAGGACTGCCCCAGTTTTGCTGAATCTTACTACAGTCTGGTATCCTATTGCTCAGGCAAGGCTCCTGAGGTGCCTCTTTGCGATGAAGATGAGGCTGCAATATATTTTTCATCAGGCACAACGGGATTCCCCAAGGCCATTGTACACAGGCATCTCAGCCTGATGCATGCCTGCAAAGTGGAGCAGAATCACCACAAACAGACTCGTGAGGATACTTTCCTCTGCATTCCGCCTTTGTACCATACCGGAGCCAAAATGCACTGGTTCGGCAGTTTTCTTGTGGGAGGGAAGGCTGTCCTGCTGAAGGGAACTAATCCTGAATGGGTAATACGCACTGTTTCAGAAGAGCATTGCACTATTGTATGGCTTCTTGTACCATGGGCTCAGGACATATTGGACGCTGTTGAAAGGGGCGAAATAAAGCTGAACGAGTATAATCTGGAGCAGTGGAGACTTATGCACATCGGGGCGCAGCCTGTTCCACCAAGCCTTATCAAGCGCTGGAAGAATGTATTCCCGAATCATGACTATGATACGAATTACGGGCTTAGTGAATCCATAGGACCGGGTGCCGTGCATCTGGGTATGGAGAATATCGACCATGTAGGCGCCATTGGCGTGGCTGGCTATGGCTGGACCACGAAAATTGTGGATGAACACAGAAATGAAGTACCCCGTGGCGAAGTCGGCGAATTGGCGGTCAAGGGGGATGGCGTCATGAAGCATTACTACAAGGATGAAAAGGCTACTCGGGAGGTCCTTGAGGACGGATGGCTGTATACCGGCGATATGGCGCGGGAATCTGAGGATGGTTTCATTTATCTTGTGGACCGCAAGAAGGATGTGATTATTACAGGCGGAGAGAACCTGTATCCTGTACAGATAGAGGATTTTCTGCGTAAGAACAATGCCATAAAAGATGTGGCTGTGATAGGATTGCCGGATCAGCGCCTGGGTGAAATCGCTACGGCGGTGATAGAGGTCAAGCAGGGATTTGAACTGACAGAGCAGGAAGTGAACGATTTCTGCATGGGGCTGCCCCGTTATCAGAGGCCGAGAAAGATAATATTCGCTCAGGTGCCCAGGAATCCAACTGGAAAAATTGAAAAGCCCAAACTGCGCAAGTTGTATGGAGCAGATCTGCTTGTTGCCAAGCAGAATGAAATACAGTAAGCCGGAAGCTTGATGATATAAAAAGGGCGTTCCCTGTTGAAACAGAGGGACGCCTTTCTTTGCATGCTTTTTCAGGATATGGTAGGCAGCTCCGTCAGATACTTTCGCAGTATCTCCTGTGAGAAGCCATTGTTCTCTATTATGTCCTTGTAGAACATTGCGCTTGGTTTTGGCGTGCGCTTGAATGTTTTGAAGTCTACATCGACTATGCCGAAGCGGGGAAGGAAGCTGTTCCATTCGTAGTTGTCCATAAGGGACCAGTACAGATAGCCTTTCACATCTATCCCACGCTGCATCGCATCATGTATGGCTGACAGGTATAGGGCAAGATAGACTATGCGGAAGCGGTCATCGTCGCAGCAGCAACCATTTTCTGTCATGTACAGAGGCAGGTTCCGGAATCGTTCCAGCATAGCCGTGCAGCCTTCCGGATAAAATTCCTCGAAATAGAAGGGCTTTTTGATAAGGGGAAGATACTTGTGTGGATATCGGTCTCCGGCAAGATTCTTTCTGCGTGAGTCCACCATGTCTCTGGTGTACAGGTTCAGCGCCCAGAAATCCACTGCGCCTTTGGCTTCGGGGCAGCTTTCCGCCTCCATATGGGGTGAAATAAGCTCGCCGGTATTTATTGCATGAAGGAAAGCTCCATTTATCTGGAAGTCCCTGTATGCCGCCATGATTTTGTCAAGCTCGTCAAAGTATCTGTTGGGCCATGTCTGCAGAGCCATGTGGGCGGAGCTGACTGGCTTGTTTGTCAGAGTTTTAAGCAGGCGGTATCCCTGTGCATGAAGGCGTATGAAATTCAGGCCCTGGTCCGTAAGTGTATGCGTCTTTTCGTTAAGGATAAGCCAGAAATCCACCAGATCATCATAGCGCTTGACTGCCTTTTCCGCAAAACGGAGAAAATATTTAAAGTTTTCCTTTTTGGTGACTCCACCCATTTCTTCGAACCACATGGGCCAGGTCACATGTGTCAAGGTGACAAAGGTCTTTATGCCGAGTTTTTTATAGAGTTCAAGTTCCTCTTCATAGTGGCGCAGGGCATTTTCGTCCCATACGCCGCATTCAGGTTCTATGCGACTCCATTCAAGGGACATTCTGTAGGCCTGATGTCCCAAATCAGCCACCATATGTGCATCTTCCCTGAACAGTTCATAATGGTTGCAGGCCTTGCCGGAAGGTTCTCCACCGAAATCCGGCTTCTGTTCTTCATGGTACCATTGCGCGTTGGTGTTGTCTCCTTCTATCTGATGACCTGCTGTTGCGCTTCCCCAGAGAAAATCTTTTGGGAAATTGAAGTCTGGAAGATTGAAAACATCATACATTATCGTTGTTCCTTTTTATTGTATCATGATTGAAAAGCAAAAATCGATCTTAAGCATGATGTTTAAGTTATAGTTTCTGCCTGATGTTTCAATTCAGAACATGGCAATTATGGCGCTAATGAAGCTTTTTTGATTCTTTAATACGAAAATATCGGCCATTTTAGGGGTAAAAAGACGTTTTTTACAATAAAAATGCATTTTTTTTGTTTTTTTCCAGGGAAGTGATTTGAAGAAATCGTTTTCTGTGATACAGTAAGAAGCGTTTTCAGAAAAGAAGACAACGTACCTGTAGCTCAGCTGGATAGAGCGTCTGGCTACGGACCAGAAGGTCGGGGGTTCGAATCCCTCCAGGTACGCCAATCAAAAAAAACAAGTGGCGAGATAGGTCAGTTGGTAGAGCAGGGGACTGAAAATCCCCGTGTCATCGGTTCGACCCCGATTCTTGCCACCATTTCTTTTAGGCCGTGTGAGAAGTCACACGGCTTTTTTCGTATCTCCCCCACGAAATCCGTGCTGGATTCAGCTATTCCCGTCCTTATTTTCGGCATGCCGTCAACACTCAATTGGCCGATTCTGCTATTCTGCTCTGTTTTCTCGGAACGAGGGTGTGTCATCTTCCAAATTAGACACACCCCATTTTACGCACGAAATCCATCCTGACCACCTGTGTATTTCGATTCCAGTGGGACTGCTAACCATTTGAACGAAATTGCAGATTATTCTCCATTTCGTTTGATAATTTGCTTAAGATGATTATAATTTAAGCAAATTAACAAGGAGATGCATACATGAATCAAGGTCTCGCTTATCTAATCAATGCGGGCAGGCCATTCACGGCAAAGGAGGCCCGGGACAAAGGCGTATCCCATGCCCTGCTCTCATTCCATTGCCAAAGCGGACGTCTTGAACGCCTTTGCCAGGGAGTGTATGCCCCGAAGGACATGAACATCTGTCCCATGCCTGAAATCGAGGCGCTTCTGTCCAAGGGGACGGACTTTGTCGTTTGCCTTCTGTCCGCCCTGCGCCTCCATAATTTCACTACGCAGACCCCGCACGAACTTTGGGTGGCCGTCCGCATTGGCCGCAGGCTTCCACAACTGCCAGGCAGCCCGACACCAGTTTGCATTCAAATGTCGGACGAGGCATACGAATACGGCATTGAACATATTGAGCGGGATGGGCTGCGAATACCCGTCTATTCCCTCGCCAAAACTGTGGCGGACTGCTTCAAGTTCCGCAACAAATATGGTCTGGACGTGGCGATGGAAGCCCTGCGCGAGGGACACCGCCTGAAGAAATTCACGGCTGACACACTGGAGGACGCAGCCAGAATCTGCCGCGTCTCCAATGTTATGCGTCCATATATGGAGATGATGCTGCTATGAGCAAAGGGACAATCACCAATATGTGGGCCTCCGTGCTTGCCAGGCTCAAGAATCTGTCAAAGGGTCGCAGGCAGGACTACCAGCACATTCTGCTGAGGTATGCAACCGAGCGTTTCCTGTATCGCCTGTCCGTTTCCGGCTATGCTGACAACTTTGTCCTGAAGGGCGGGAATCTCTTCGTGATATGGCAGAACGGCGACAACTCGCGCCCGACGATGGATTCAGACCTCCTTTGCTTTGGCGATATGAGCCATGAACACCTGCGGAAGGTTTTCGTCAGCATTGCGGGAATGGAGGATTCTGACGGCGTCATGTTCGACGCAGAAGGCATTGCCGTGGAGACCATACGCGAAGACACGAAGTACGGTGGGACACGCGTCACCTTCAATGCCTTCATTGGAACAGTCAGAATACCGCTGCAATTCGACATCGGCGTCGGCGACGCCATCACGCCAGCACCTGAACTGGCAGATTTTCCCGTCCTGCTGGACGGTTCATCCCCACGCCTCAAAATCTACCCGATGCCCCGTCATTCTCCTGCTGGACACATCGGGAAGCATGAGCGACTGCATCGATGAGCTCAGAGACGGTCTGAAGCTGTTCCTCCGCGAGACCAGTGACGACGAGACCGCCTCCATGAGTGTGGAGCTGGAGGTCATAACCTTCGGCGGGGATGTGTCGATTGCCGCACCGTTCTCCCCCGTGAACGTCATCAACGACAACCCGCCGCAACTGGAGGCCGACGGCGGTACGCCGATGGGCGAGGCGCTGACACTGGCCACCAGGGAACTCAAGGAACGCCGCCGCCTCTACAAGAGCAAAGGCATCTCCTCCTACAAACCATGGGTCATCCTCATGACCGACGGCGAGCCGAACGACGACTGGGAGGAACCCGCCAAGGCCATGCGCTCTCTCGGCGAGCAAAGAAAGCTCCAGTACATCGGCATTGGAATCGGCGAAGGGGCGAACTTCGACACTCTGCGGGAAATCCTGCCCGAACATCCCGGTCCCGTGAAGCTCAAGAGACTTTGCTTCCGCGAGTTCTTCTGCTGGCTGACCGACTCCCTCAAGAGCGTCTCCGCCAGTTCTGTTGCCGAGCAGGACAAAATCCAGCTTGGGAATGTAAACTCGTGGGCTGATTTGGCAGGGACGCCCGCGCCGTCGGAGGAATGACATGAAGCAATGGTCTGGACACGCCGTCTCCGTGCCTGGGAACGGACATATCCGCAGAGAAATTCCCTGCCAGGACGCCAGCGGGGCCTGGCTCACGCCTCGTCCGTGTCTTATCGTCTGCGACGGGCGCGGGAGCGCAACGCTCTCGCATCTTGGGGCATGGGCAGCCGTCAAGGCCTTCCGCTCCCAGTGTGCCGTGATGGAGAGGCGTCTTGCGAATGTGCTTGACATGCGTCGCGCAAACGCGAGGGAGTGGCGGCGCTTCTGCAAGCTTATGGTGCGCACGGTATGCCAGCAGAAGATTGAACTTGCGGAGGAGCACGATTGTTCCGAAAGCGAGTTCGACTTCACCATCGCCTTCGCAGTCGTGGGAAAGCGCCGCATCGGCTTCTTCCAAGTCGGCGACGGTGCGCTCACATTCCAGCGGGACGGCATGTGCCAGGTGGTTTTCATGCCTGACAAGGGGGAATTTGACAACCAGACCAGTTTCCTGCACCCCGGCGACGAGAATGGCAGGAAACTTCACGCCGTCATGATGGATGCCGAGGGCGTTACAGGCCTGGCAGCCACCAGCGACGGGCCGGAATACCTGATGTTCGAATTACCGGGCATGATGCCCGGACCAATCTTCAACCAGATGTTCACGGACCTGCGGGCGGGGAAATTCCCGCGCCAGTCGTCCCTGGATTACCTGACGGGTTCGCGCTGGTCACGCGATCCCCGCGGAAACGACGACCGTTCATTGGCAATCATCGCAACTTTGGAGGAATGAAATGAAAAAGACTTGCCTGATGACACTGGCTGCAATTGCAGTCGCCCTGTGTGGATGCGCCAGCAGGAGCACAAGCTACATCGAAACACTTCACAGGTCGTGGACCGACATCAGCCGCGCCGTCGGGAATGACGGTTCCCTGAACCAGCGCGACCTGAACATCGGCAGCGGCCTCGCTGTCACCCTTGCCCGCGAGGAGGCTGCATACTGGAGCGGCAAGCTCGCGGCGAAAGGCCTCGCAATCCCCGAATGGGAAAGACGGCTGAAGGAGATTTCCGAAGCCCCCGGCGAGTTCGAGGGAGGAAGCGCCGCGCCGCTGTCGAAGCATACGGAAATGCTGGAGTGCCTTGAAGATGCGATAAGGGAAATGAGGGCGTCGTACGCCGCCTGTAAACGGTAATGGGACTGATAGACTATCTGTTGGAGAAGACGCTGAAGGTGTCTCCAGACCAGCTGTACCGTCACGAGTGTGCGGAATGCGACGCCCTGGTCGGGGACATGCTTCCTTCCCTGCCGCCGGGCACGCCTGTATTCTGCCATTTCACGCTGAACATCGCCGAACACAGCGGCATCTGCATTGGGGACAGGATTGTGCATCTGGACGGGGGCGGCCAGATCATATCCTCCACACCCCGTGTTTTTCTGGCACGTCTGGACGGCAGAAACCTGGCTGCAAACATCTACTATGCGGCCACGGGGAGAAACCAACCTCTTGCCAAGTCAGACATTGCCATCCGTGCGCTGGAAGCAGTCGGAGCGCATCGCGACTACCACGTGCTCACCGACAACTGCCATGGATTCAGCATCCGCTGCATCAATGGAAAGTCAAGCTGCCAGGCAGCCTGGAGCCTTAGAGAAATCGAGAACTCCATCACGTCTGTCTTCGGTACAGACGACTGGCGCTGGCGTTGCTGGGACGGATGGAGAAAATAGCGGCATCGGCACTCAATATTTGCGCAAATCGGGCATGTGGTTCTTTTTCCATTTCGCGCCGCATTTCGGGCAGACCGTGGGAATCTTCTCCACGGTCTTCATGGAGTCCGAGTCTTCCTCTCCATTGACGATGACGGATGACGGATCGCCAAGTTCGTAGGATTGGCGGAGGCCGCATTTGGGGCATTCGCAGAAGTAAAATGGCGAAGGCTTGCGCCCGAAGGGGAAAAGTGGTGGCAGAAAGCTACTCATGGCTTGTTTCCTCGTGAGACTATACTGATGGCAAGTTCCCGGTTCATGCAATTGTCCTGGTTTCTTTTATAATGTAGCTTTCAACCTCTGACAAAAGATGTCACAGAGAGGTAAAAGCAGGCAAAAACGGAAGATGTTCCTCATGGAAGCTCCAGCCAGCGTCTGTAGCGGCATCCTCCTGCGGGGTGGTCTCCAGGGTCAAAGTCATAGCGGCATTGCCTTCCAGTAAGGCTGCACCTGCCGATGCGGTTTGGCTCGTTGAACTCAATGCGGTATTCCTTGCTGTTGGCGGCCACGATGCGCCGCGATGGGGCAACAAAGTAATGGCAGGTCATGCAGCGGCGGCGGTTCAGCAGATAGTCGACTATAGGATTCATTGAAATGGCCTCCCGTCATGAGTTTCTTCTGGTGATTTCGCGTCCGGCCTCGGCAATCTTGTCCCGAAGGGATTTCGGCTCCAGCACCTGGATGCGTCCCGCCTCGGCGAGAATCCATCGGATTACCTCATGTTCAATCGTCGGATTCAGCGACACGACAAGCGAGCCGTCCTCTTGGCTTTCAATCTTCGACTTGAAGACTTTCTGCTGCTCATAGATGTAGAAGGCAATGGAGGCATCGCAGTGGAGCCGGATGCCCTCGACCTTCGGATAGTTGAAAAGTCCCTTTTTGCGGGTGTCGTCCAGGAGCTTCCTGTCCGTCTCGAAGCCCTGGGGATTGCGGGTGACGGACAGGATGCGCTGGCATGCGTAGATGCGCATTTCCTTCGTGTTGTAGGTGTACCCCTTTGCGTACCAAAGTCCCTTGTGGAAAACGATGAGATGCGGCTCGAAGTTGCTTTCCGACTCCTTGCCCTTCGGGTCGCGGTACCGCAAGGTGACTATGCGTTTCCGCCGCCATGCGTCGAAAAGGGTCTTGAACACCGTGGCATCAATGCTTGCTTTCACTCCTGACGCGCAGAGAATGGAGTCGATCATCGCGGAATCGAAGAACTCCGAGGAGTTTGTCGCCAGCGTCTGGGAAATGGCGTCGTCGATGTCCGTCTTCAACGGCTCCGGCACGATGTCCTCCGCCAAGCGCGTGCCAAGCATGGCCATGCTGACAAAGTCCTCCTGGAACACGGGGCATTTGAACTCCCACGAGGGATTGCGGAGATAGTACCCCTTGTTGGTGGGGTCGTATTCGATGGGTGCGCCGAATTCAAGTTGGAGGTGCTGGATGTCGCGCAGGATTGTCCGCGGACTGCATCCCATCGGCTCGCCATCCTCGCCTTCATATTCGCCGAACAACCGCGCCATCGACTGGGTGTTCGGGTAGTTCCCCTTCTTCATCTCGGCCACGAATTTCAGCTGACGCAGCACCTGCTGTCCCTTGTTGCTCATTTGTCAGTCTCCCTGTTGAAGTGTGACATTTTCATTTCACCATAAGGTAATCGATTTTTACCGCAATGGAAGCAGACCCATGACATTTTTTTTCTTCTTTCTGGAAAAACTTTTCGTGACGCAAAAGCCCCTGACATGTTTTGTCACAGGTCGGGATATAGAGTATGTGCAGTTACAAAAAAGGATGCATAATGCCGGAAACAAAGAACACAATCTACCGCGAAATGGTCATGGACCTGCTCTACAGGCTGAGTCTGGCCGACGATCTTTTCTGCCAGACATCCGATGCAGTCATCTCGGCCCTAAGCCTTGGCGAGATTTCCGGGAAAAAGGAGGCTGCCGAAGCTCTGTGCTCATACGCCAAAGCCCTTCGGGTCATCTATGTGGACTTTCTCCATGTCATCGAAGGCCAGCATGTCGTGTTCCCAGCCGAGGTCTCGCTCTGGCAATGGAACGAGCCAGATGGTGAGGGCATCATTGCGCGGACTATCGAGCGGCTGCACGCCATTGCCGAAGGCATGGAGATGAAACTGAATGCCGAAATGCTGAAATGGGAGGTGCGGAAATGAACAGACTCCGTTTCGGTGCTCTTCTGCTGATGCGCGGTCGGCGTTTCGGCTTCTATCTCTCGCACCGCGTGGTGCTGACCGTTCCGAAGCCAGGCCACGTCCGCGCAGCCTCGCTGGCGGATTTCCAGCCTGCGCAGGTATTCGCCGCCGACGGTGTGGCAATCCAGTTCTTCGAGGCATTGACAAGGGTGGCCAATAGCGATGAACACTTCCCAAGTTCTTTCGACATGGCAAAGCGGATGCTCGCCTTGCCGGAGGAAATGAGGCTCAACGACTTCTTTGAAAAAATGAGACGACAATACGGCGCTGAACTGGTGGAGTTCGCCATCTCCGCACCCCAGAAGGAAAATGAACTGCAAGGAGACAATGCAATGGACGAATCAGATGTAATCAAGGATTTCAACAGCAAGTACGAGGAGGCGCGTGTCCGTTTCGGGAAACGCCCCAACATCCTGGTCTGCGGCTATACGGGCAGCGGCAAGACTTCCCTGACAAAGGCCATACTGGGCGATCTGGTCCCCGACAACGCCATTGGCGACGGTCGTCCCATGACAATGGGCTACGACTGCTACGAGAACGAACTCGTCCGCATCTGGGATTCCAAGGGACTGG
>JAZURH010000429.1:0-3145 GCA_045606125.1 Lentisphaeria bacterium
CTTATCCGTCTCAATCTCTACCTTTCCCCGGACACGCACTACGCCCTGTCCTGTAGAATACAGCTTGCGTATGCCAGCCACACCATGAATTATGCCGCCTGTGGGATAGTCCGGTCCCGGTATTATCTCAAGCAGTTCGTCAAGGGTTATGTTGGGATTGTCAATGATGGCCACAGCTGCATCAATGGCCTCACCAAGATTGTGGGGAGGTATGTTGGTAGCCATACCGACGCCTATTCCCTGTGAACCATTCACCAGCAGATTGGGGAATGCGGCAGGCAGTACTGTAGGCTCAAGTTCCTTTGCGTCAAAGGTATCCCGCATGTCCACTGTATCCTTGTTCAGGTCAGCAAGAAGAGCCTCGGCGCTCTTTTCCATTTTACATTCAGTATACCTGTATGCGGCGGCGGGGTCTCCGTCCATGGAACCGAAGTTTCCATGACCGTAGATAAGAGGAACTCTCATTGAAAAACTCTGCGCCATTCTGACCATGGTGTCATAGACAGCGGTATCACCATGGGGGTGGTAGTTACCAATTACAAGACCGACTACCTTGGCGCACTTGCTGGTGCCGCCGCTTGAGCCGTATCCGCCTTTGTGCATGGCATACAATATGCGCCGGGCTCCGGGCTTCAGTCCATCCCTGACATCGGGAATAGCACGTCCTATGTTAGCCGAAACGGAATACTGGAGATATGCATTCCGCATAAGGCCGTTGACCTCAGTTGGAATATCATTCCTCTTGAAGCTGGCCCATTCCTCCGGCTGAATCGTAGATTTCACTGTTTTCTTATCTGCCATTTTCGTAATTCCTTAAGCTTAGATGTCGGGATTGAGTATGCGGTCCGCATTTTCCTCGATGAAATTGCGTCTTACCACAACATCATCGCCCATCAGCATGCTGAATGTTTCATCTGCTGCAGCTGCATCTTCAACCGTAACCTGTATCATCCAGCGTGTTTCCGGATTCATAGTTGTTTCCCAAAGTTCATCCGGAGTCATTTCACCAAGACCTTTGTAGCGCTGTATCATAAGTCCGCGCCTGCCCCGGGCTGTAATGGCTTCACACAATTCACTGAGTGTATTCACCTTAGTGACAGTGCCGTTTGCCGTATCCACAAGTTCCACAACTTTGTCACTTTGACCATAGAGCCCATTAATGGCAAGCCCGGCCTCCCTAAGTCTCTGGGCAAGTCCCTCCAGGGCCACTGCCTCAGGCAGATATGTCCAATGATTGTCTTCTTCCGTGCGGAACGCCCTGACCGATGTTACGGAAATCAGATTGCCTTCCTCGTCATACTGGGCTTCGGCATCCTTCACTGCTTCTTCTTCATCTGCAGCGGTTTCATCCATATCGTCACCGGCTGCATCTTCAGAGTTTGCGGCGGCTGCCATTTTCCTGTCATTAGCGGCCCTGACCATGTCTTCTGCCTCGGTCTTGCTCCAGGCATATTTTACAGAAAGCACGCCATCTTCTCTTGTTTCCACCATGTATGAAGGGAACTCGCCCCTGTCTTCCCTGAGTTTCAGAAACTCATCTGCATGTATTCCATAACGGGGAAGATTTATTTCACAGAAACGTATGCAGTCCCTTATTGTCTGTATCAATGCCGACACCTGCTCAGGCTGCATGTTTTCCTGCCCGGCAATGCGCATGGCCAGATTCTGCATACCGAAATTGGTAAGCTTTATGCTCATGTCGTCTTCAGTTTCAACGAACTCCGAATGCTTACCCTTGGTAACCTTATACAGCGGGGGACGAGCCACATAGACATATCCGGCCTCGACAAGAGGACGCAGATGCCTGAACAGGAAAGTCAGCACCAGTGTCCTGATATGGGATCCGTCCACATCCGCGTCAGTCATAATGACAATGCGGTGATAGCGGGCCTTGGAGATGTCCACCTGGTCTCCTTCCTCGCTGAACTGGACGCCTGCGCCTATTGCAGTGCATATTGTGCGTATTTCCTCATTGCGCAGCAATTTTTCAGTAGTTGCCTTCTCCGCATTGATAAGCTTTCCTCTGATTGGCAGGATAGCCTGATATGCGCTTTCACGGCCGCTCTTTGCTGATCCGCCGGCGGAGTCACCCTCGACGATGTACAGTTCGCACTGGGATGGTTCCTTGCATGAGCAGTCAGCCAGTTTTCCAAGCAGATGGGCTATGGATTCAGAGGGATTCATAGTCTTTTTGATGGCCTCGTTTGCAGCACGCCTTGCGGCGGCAGCCTTGCGCACATGCTCCACGATCCAACGGGCCTCCGCGGGATGCTCCTCAAAATATCCTTTTATGGCATTTGTCGTGGCTGTCCTGACCAATCCGTTCACTTCCGGATTGTTCAGGCGTGTCTTTGTCTGACTTTCAAACAGAGGATTTTCCACCTTTACAGACACGACTGCGCAGAGTCCCTTTCTGACGTCATCGGATGTGACTGTATGCTCTGCCTCCTTTTCATTCTCCTTTGCTCCGGCTTTCTTTGCCTGCCTGGCCGCCAACGCCGCCTTGCCCCCTTTCTTCAGGGCGTCTTCCTCCTCCATCTTTTTGGCATAGTTGTTGATAGCTGTTGTAAAGGCTGTAAGGAAGCCCGTCAAGTGAGTTCCTCCATCCTTGGTATTGATGCCATTGACAAAGGAATATATAACTTCCTTGTAGCTGTTATTATACTGGAACGCAACATCATACCAGAAATCTCCGGTTCCATCGGAACGGAAGTTGGTAGTCTCCCCCATGAAAGTCACAACGGGCGGAGGATCACCGGCCTTGGCATCATTCTCCGTCCTGTCCATGTCATGTATATAGCTGACGAACTCGGAAACACCACCTTTGAAATGGAAAGTCTCGCTGCGGGGATCAACTCCACGGACATCTGTAAGAGTTATGCGCACGCCTGCATTGAGATATGCGAGCTCTCTCAGGCGCTTTGAAAGGATATCATAGTTGTATGTAAGCACTTCGAATATTTCCGGATCGGGAAGGAACTGCACGGTGGTTCCCCTTCCGCTTGAAGGTCCGATTTCCTGAAGGGACTCAGTTGTCTTACCTCTGGAAAAGCGCATTCTGTACTTTTTCCCCTCCCGCTCCACTGTCAATGTAAGCCATGCTGACAGCGCATTGACACAGGATACGCCAACGCCATGGAGACCG
>JAZURH010000430.1:0-10030 GCA_045606125.1 Lentisphaeria bacterium
CTGGGTGAACGGTAGCATTTCCATTGTACCATCGTCCTTTTTATTAATCTGCCATACGAAAGTATGGGGAACTGCATTTTTAATGCCAGCTACAAGGGTAAGGTTGAGTTTTTCTCCCTTGTCTTTCCACAGTACATAGAATCCTGTCATGCCGGTTCTGTGCAGCTTGAAAAGGCCGTTGTTCTTTATTTCCATTATTTCTTTGACATTGTTTACGCTGCTTATCCATGTTCCTGCAATATCATCGTTGGGGATAAGTGATTTTGTCGGAATGTAGATGGCTTTGGAATCTATTCCGCTGATGGCAAGGGTGCCGTCCTTTTCGGAATATTTGTATTCGGCCTTGAAAAGTACCGGATCTTCGTATTCTCCTCTTAACGGCAGTTTCATTCCTATGTATTTGTCATCAATGAGGTACGGAATGTCAAAAGTCATTTCTTTGGAACGGACCTTGACCAGTGCTGTTTTGTTTTCTCTGAGTTCTATTTCATTGAATATTGGCTGCGGCATAATTCCGTCAATTGTCCTGGCTTTTTCATAGAATATGAATGTCCAGCTTCCTATGTGTTTACCGGAGGCAAAAGCGGCCGCTGCGGCCAGGCAGATGATGCAGATTATTTTGTTCATGGGGTTTTAAAAGAGATTTTTCAGGTATATTACGGAAATGCGCCATACCAGGTGCTGCAACCTTTCTAAAATAAACACACAACACCTTTTTTCAAACTGCATATATGATCGCTTCCGAACTGGCTCCTAATTTTGTTTTGTTTACAGTATTCGCTTTTGCGCTTGGATGCTGTATAGGCAGCTTTATGAATGTGGTGGTATGGCGTCTTCCCAGAGGGGAAAATCTTTCCTGGCCGCCGAGCAGATGCCCTAAATGCGGTCATCAGATACGCCCATGGGAAAATATCCCCATAATAAGCTGGCTGTGCCTCAGAGCCAGGTGCAGTTCATGCCATCTTCCGATTTCCGTAAAATACCCTTTAGGTGAGGCAGCCACAGGATTGCTGTTCACAGCCGTATGGATAGCAATATATACAAGGCATCTTCCTCTGGCTGTGCTTCCCGCCTATTTTTATCTTGTGGCATCATTGCTTGCCGCAGCGCTTATAGATGCTGAACACAGATTTATACCGGACAAAGTGAACTTCCCGGGTATGATATTTGCTTTTGTATTTTCGCTGGTATTGCCTTCAAGCCGCTCATTTGCATGGAACATGGGGGACTATGCACAGGGAAATATGCTTCTGGCTGGTTTCTGTCGTCTGACGGGATTGGAGGGGATGGATCCCCGGATCATGGCGGGTATAGACTGTCTTCTTGGAGCCGCTTTCGGTTTTGCTGTGATATATCTTTTTTCTCTTGCCCTGAGCCCTTTTGTTGGCGGACGGAAAATATACCTCAGAGAGCATAAGGGAATACGCATATCAGGGCAGGGAATCGAGATGGACGGTACTCTCAATAAGTGGGATGAACTGGCTTCTGGAGGAATGATTACTGTTCACGGCACTTTAAAGGGAGACAGGAACATCGTCAAGATAACAGCCGATGCGGAAGGATATTCTGTGGACGGGGAATGGCATGAGCATGGACAGTCCCCGTTTAAGGTGACGGCCCATCGCATATCAGCTTCGGCTGATGCAGTAGGATTCGGGGATGTGAAGTTCATGGCGATGATAGGTGCGTTTCTTGGTGCGGATGCGTCCATATATATACTTTTTGCCGCAGCAGTCATCGGTCTTGCCTGGTCCCTGATTGTGAGTTTGTTCAAAAGGCGTTTTTATAAAAGCATGCCTTTCGGCCCACCCATTGCCGTTGCCGCTCTTGCCTGGGTGCTTTTCGGGAATGTCTTTCTCTGATGATCTTTTATTCAGGCAAGCAGTGAACGCAGGTCTTTTCCCGACAATTTAGCAGGCAGACTTGATTCTTCGTCTATAACGGCGTTTGCCAGACGGCGTTTTTCATCCTGCATCTGCATGACCCGTTCTTCCACTGTTCCCCGTGACACAAGCCTGTATGCGAATACGGGGTTTGTCTGTCCTATTCTGTAGGCTCTGTCAATGGCCTGGGATTCGGCAGCAGGATTCCACCATGGGTCAGCCAGAAACACGTATTCAGCTGCTGTCAGGTTCAGTCCCACGCCTCCTGCTTTCAGTGAAATAAGAAATACCATTTTCGAGTCGTCGCTGGCAAAGGATTCAACAAGAGAGGCCCTGTCTTTTGTCTCACCGTCAAGATAGCAGTAACCACAATCCGCTTTTTCAAGGTTTTTGCCTATTATTTTCAGAAAGGAAGTGAACTGGGAGAATACCAGTACTTTGTGTCCCCCGGAAACTATGGATGCTATGTTGTCCATGAGAAGTTCAAGCTTGGCGGATTGCTCGTTTGACTTTGCAGGGTTTAGCAGTCCGGGATGGCATGATGCCTGCCTGAGTCTCATGAGAGCCGCCAGCACCTGCATGTCACTTCCTGCATTTTCTTCTGAAAGTTCTCTCTGATAGTAGGCAAGCAGTTCATCGTAGGTCTGTTTTTCCTTTTCATCCATCTGGCACCAAAGTATCTGTTCAGTCTTTGGCGGCAGATCCTTTGCGACCTGCTTTTTTGTGCGCCTCAGTATGAATGGTCCGGTGCCCTTGTGAAGAGTTTCCAATGCCGGTCCGGATTTTTTCAGGAAAGGGGTCATGCTGAACAGTCCGGGGTTGAGAAAGTCAAGCTGGCTGAACAGTTCAGTCAGGTTATTTTCCACCGGAGTTCCTGTCATCGCTATTCTGTGCTTTGCCTTAATGCAGCGTGCGGCCCTGGCAGTGGAACTGTCATAGTTCTTTATGTTCTGTGATTCGTCCAGAATGCAGTATTCAAATTCAATGCTGCCAAGTTTTTCCACATCGTTTCTTAATGTGCCGTAGGTCGTGAAAATAACATCATGGTCATTGAAATTGTCCAGTGCCGCCATGCGTCCGGCACCGTGATGCACATGAGTTTTCAGCATTGGGGCGAATTTTGCTGCCTCAGCCTGCCAGTTGAATACGAGTGAACGGGGCATTATAACAAGTGATGGAAAATGCCCCGGTGTTTGGCGTATATATTCAAGAAGAGCCAGTACCTGGACGGTTTTTCCAAGACCCATGTCATCTGCCAGGCAGGCACCCAGTCCGGCATCCTTCATTTTGAGAAGCCATCCCAGGCCTGTTTTTTGATATTCGCGCAGAACGGCATTGAATCCTTCAGGTGCTTCCGTTGGTGCCGGCGTTCCCATGTCACCGAACTTGTCCAGGACTGCCTGCATTTCATTGCCGGACATGTCGCCTCTTTCTTCAAGAAGCGCATTTATGATTGTAGCCTGTTGTATCCGGAAGCGAAGTTTTTCCCCTTGTATATTTCCAAGTTGTGTCAGTGCAGTGAAGTTTATAAGCCATTCTTCAGGAAGCATACCGTATGTACCGTCGTCAAGAAGGACTGTATTGCTGTTGCGTCTGCATGCGGAAAGTATTTCCGGCACGCCTATTTCCCTGCCGTTGAAAAGGATGCCTGAGGATAATTCGAACCAGTCCATTCCTGAACTTACGGAGGGAGTCTTCAAAGTGGGTCTGCAATAGGATTTTCCCTGGGCATTTACCTTCCATCCTTCCATGACAAGGGTACGCACTGCGTTGTCAAGAAGGGACGGTTCAAGTTTCCATCCTATTTCCTCGCGGAATGCGGCCTTGTTGTATCTGAATCCCAATTGAGTCATACGGGTACGCAATATGTTTTCATCAAATGGATTGCGGATTATGACCGTATTTCCCCTGGTTATGCGCATTTCTGTTGTTTCATTGGAATATTCCGGAATGGAAACATTCCCGTACGCAAATGAGAGTTCTGCATGGAGCATTTCTTTGTCTCCGTGCAGATATTTGGCGGTTCTGATATAGAGTTCGCCTGATGGCTGTGTTTCCCTTATGTCAAGATGCTTTCCACATGGAGCATCCCTGACAGGTATTTCGGTGGTTGAGGTTATTGCTCTTGTAAAAAGCTCGGCATCAGCCGGATCCATATCTATGCAGTGCTTTCCTATGAAGCGTTCAAGCAGATGGGATGCCCCGAGCATGTCGGCTTGTATTATGTTTCTGTCGGAAATGACAAATGCCGGGCGGCGCGGAAGGGGAGGATGCCATGGCGGCTGTATTATGCGTGAAATCGTTGAAAAGGAAACAGCCATGTCGTCTCCCGCAAGATATGGAATTACCCTGTATTTACCGTCAGGCATGAGCTCAGAGGCCATTTTCAGCGTGGATTTGCCGTCTGAAAATGTAAGGCGGCGCATTTTCCTTTCACCGTTTTCAAGCACAATTGACCGTAAACGCTGTTCGTTGGAAACTTGTTTAAAGTGTTCAAGCATGGATGAAGGTACATCAAATCCATTGGCGGAAACACGTGAGGACATCTTGAGAAGCATGGTGAAGAGTGCCGCATCCGTGGCGGATGGTGCCAATGTGCTTTCATCAAGGTATAACTGCATTGGACGCTGCTCTGGAGCATTGGACGGGCGCCACCATGTCTCGATTCTTATGCTTGATGAGTTTGTTTCCGTGCTGCCGGTAATATCCAGCCGCAGCATGTAAAGTATTTCCTGAGTAAGGGAGTGGTCTATATTTCTTTGCGCCGCAGGAGTAAGCAAACTGGAAAATGCCGGCGGAAGGGATGGCGCAGAATTGCCTTTTCTTGACGGACTTGTCTTTGTTCCGTTTGGCGTGCGTTTCAAAGGCTTGCGCTTCTTTCCAGAGGGCCCTTCAACAGGTTCGTATGTCAGTTCGTCATCAGGCATAGTTGTGTTACTGTTCCATGCAGATGCGCTTGAAATTGCAGAACTGGCAGTTTTCAGAGGGCTGTTGTTGATAGTCTTCGATCTGAACTGAACCATTGATGCGGCTTTGCATTGCTTCTGCGCCCTTTGATATCTGCGTCCTGACAGTCGTCAGGTCGCCATGAGTCACAATGCAGTCCCGGTCCCGTCCACCGTCATTGAGAAATACGGTTATTATGCGAATATTATCTTCTTCAGCGGAACAGTTTTCCATAGCGTACATTTTGTGGCATGCCTGTCTGATTCTGAGGTGTGGTCTGTACTCGTTTCCGAATATCCATGCAGCCGTGCATATTTTACCATCAGTGTCCCTGAATATAAAGTCCGGCGATTCGCATGCCTGTATCCCGTCTATGGAGAATCCTTCCGTCTGTGCCGGGAAATACCATTCAGCTTTGTTTGTTCCGGCCAGTTCAGCTATGAATCTTGAATGTGCGAAGGCATCCATCGCATCCATGATTTTGTTTTTTGCGGCATCTGTAGTTTCCTGTGGAAGTTTTCTAAGGGTGGCATAATCCCGGCCGCTGCCATAGTAGAGTTCAAATATGTTTGTGCTGTTTTCCGGATCATTCTTCCATTCGCCTTCAAGACATGAAAGCCATGTTTTTCTCATGATCCCAAGTGCATTTTCCTTTAAAATACCGTCTGTCGGAACCGTCCCCCCTTTTGCCCAGGCCTGCAGTGCTGTTCTTATAGTGTTCCGTATTATGGAGATGCTCCATTGTTCCAGATTGCTTATGGAGGCAAGCTGCCTGGAAAGCATATCATTCTTGATTATGCAGGAATGATAGTATGCTCTGGGGCAGTGCATGTACATGCTCTGCCGATCCAGGGACCATTTGAAATTGCCGTCTTTCATTTTTGCTTTGCCCTCCTGCTGCGGAAAAAACTGCGTATCAGTTCAAGGGCCCGGTCAGCAAGTATTCCGGATGTTACTTCCACTGTGTGTATGTATCCCGGCATGGCAGTTACATCAAGGCGTGTCCCTGCAGCACCGAATGCGGGATCACTGCAGCCGAATACCAGGCGTGGAAGCCTGCAGTTCACCATGGCACCTGCGCACATGGGGCATGGTTCCTTGGTGACATAGAGAGTGCATCCGTCAAGACGCCAGAACCCCAGCTTTTCCGCAGCCTGCCTCAAAACAAGCATTTCCGCATGGGCCGTTCCGAGTTTCATTGCTTCAACCCGGTTGTGGTCTCTGGCAACTATTGTGCCTTCATGCACAATGACAGCGCCGACGGGTACCTCGCCTTCATCAAAGGCGAGGCGCGCCTCTTCCATGGCTGCTTCCATGAACAGCCTGTCTGCAATTTCCTGCTGACCGGATAAATCGTTTTCCACTGCTGTACAGTCCCTGCTGTAATGATTTACTGTTGCTGCGGATTGGCTGCCGTTTATACAGGCTCCGCGTCAAGCAATGCTTCCAGAAGTTCCTCTTCAGTTTCTGCTTCCCGCACTGCTTCCATGAAGGTTCCCTTCCGGCAGATGTCACTTATTCTTTTAAGCATGCCAAGGTGCATTTTGCTGTCATGACAGCAGGAAAGTATAATGAGTTCCGTAGGGGAACCGTCCGGCGCAGAATTGAAATATGCCGGCTTTGCCAGTTTTGCCAGGCAGATGAATGCTTCACTGAAGTATCCGTCCTCCCTGGTCAGGGTGTGTGGTATTGCAATTCCGCCGCCTATGTTTGTGGAACCGGCTTCTTCCCGTCTGGTTATTTCATCTCTGAAATCGGTGGGGTCGTAGAGGAATCCGCTTTTATCCGCCAGTTGTGTAAGGGCATTTATGATAGAGGCCCTGGATGTTCCCGGAAGGTTTACGCTTATGCATTCTCTTGGAAGCAGTTCGGAAAGAAGGGGAATATCCCACATGTCATCATCATCTTCGCCGTCGATGATCTGGTTTGATTTCCACAGATCCAAGTCTTCCTGTTCAAAGAAAAAAGCGTTTCCCCTCAGGCGGCATGGAATGTCCCCCTGTACGGCAAGAGTGCGGAGTTCACCTTCTCCTATGGAAAGAATGGAGGCTGCCTCCCTTATGTTCAATAGACTGCGTGACATGTCGGTAACCGTTGTCCTGTTAAAAATAAGCACATCAGGATTAATTTATCAGTCCAGTGCGTGTGTGCAAACCGGAATTGCATATTTTAACAGGATATTAATGGAAATGCCGTTTCAGTGCCATTGAACGAGTCCGGCATCCTTTTCCGGGATCCATGTTCTGCTTCCGTCCGTCAACTGTATTTCAATCCAGTCTGCCCGTCTGTCCTGCAGTCTGAATTCTGTGCCGGCGTGCAATGGCTCCTCAAAGCTTTCTGCATAGGATTCGCTGTATCCGGTTCTTCCAGTGACTTCCCGGGCGATTATCACTCCCTGGGGATGTTTGTAATTTTCAATTTCCGTAATGCAGACAGAAGCGGCAGACACAGCCGACAGCAGGGCAGATATGGAAATAATCCATATTATACAGGTATGCTTGAAGCGCAGTCTTATAAGAAGTCCGGCGATAAGAACTGTTATTGCTGCAAGAAAAATATTTTCTCTGGTTTTGACGGAAAAGTCATAATGCCAGAAGAACAGAGTCTTCATGACCCTTGTGCTTTCCTTTATTTCCACGGCGTCCTTTCTTGATCGTCTGGCAATTGACAGATTTCTAATGAGGTTGTTGTCTCCCGGCATGAAATATTCTGCCTTGCGGTAATTCAATATGGCATTGCCTGTATCACCCAGTCTGTAGTAGATATTGCCCAGATTATAGAACAGAGGTCCGTTGCAGAGAGAATGCTCTTTTATGACCTGTTCAAGAAGCCCGGCTGCCTGTTTCCAGCGTTCAGAGGCCGCCGCATGGTCGTTGGCAGCCAGATTGTTTCCTTCGTTGAACAGCCTGTCCGCTTCGTAAAGTGTTTTGTCGGGAGAGCCGGCGCACAGTGCCGTCAGTGACAGTGTTAAAAATAGAATTAAAAATATCTGCTTCATTATTTCACCTTGGAGATCAAAATGTCAGCCAGTTTTACTGCTTGTGCCTGCAAAGTTCCTCCGTCATTTGAAGCTCCTGCATATCGTGCCGCTTCACAGGAATCAAACAGTGCTTTTACATCGGCAATGTATTCAGTGCCGAAGTGTTTTCTTTCAAGGGCCGGTTTTATGTCGGAATATGTTTCAGCACCCGCCGGTAATTTCAATTTTGCTCTGAAAAGAACAGGCACTGCTGCTGCAATGTCAGTTATTGTTGATTTTTTGTCCCTGATAGTTGAAAGCGCAGCGGCAGCTTCCGCTTTTGCTGCCATTGCTTCCGGGGAGGCATTTCGGCGGCGTATTATGAATGATATTGTTGCGCTGGTGGTATATATAATAACCAGAAACAGCAAATATATGGTCTTCGGCTGTTGCAATGCCCAGCTGCCCGGGCCGGCTCCGGACGCGGTTCTCATGTCTTCTGGAGGATAGTTGTGAGCTATTCCATCCTCAAGCAGTCTTATCTGTTTTCCTCCTGATATGCTTTGATTAGTTTCTGACAAGCCTATTGCGTCCATGGCAGTTACAGTTTTTACTTCCCGTACTTTAATTGGTATCGGGTTCGTGAAAATCCGTTCATATTTCCCGCTTTCCGGGTTGAAGTAGGACAATGACAGTTTGGGGATTTCTGTTATTGTGCTGTTCAAAGCCCGGATCGTACATTGATATTTTCTGGTTCCGTCTACAACCTTTCCGCTGTCTTCGTCAGAAATGCGGAATCCTTCAGTAAGTCCGGGCTGTGTGGAAAGATGCGGAATGCGGGCTGCCTCTGGATATGGGAGTCCTGATATTGTCAGGACAAGAACTATTGGATCACCTATATTTACATCTGTTGGTGTTGCTTCCGCTGAAATAGTGCAGTGTCCTATTATCCCGGAAAAATCTTCAGGTTTTCCCTGTTCCGGAACATCAAGGACATTCAGTTTGACAGTGTTTCCATTGATGATTATGTTTTTTGTAGGAATGCGGTCAAAGAAATCGTCCAAAAAAGGATTTCTTGAACGCCGTGCCCTGCGTTTATCCTGTATCTGGCAGTTTACCGAACCGGCTTCAATGCTGTATGTTCCGGCTTTTTTGGGGATTACAGGATAATGGAACTCCAGGCACTGCATGTCATAGCCATTCCATTTTTTCATTGTAAGTTCACCAATGATTTCCATATTCCCGTTTTTGTAAATGGAATATCCTCTGTTCGGTTGTGCCGGTTGGTAATCTGGTATGGTGAAATTCCCGTTTTCAAGCAAGGGTAGCTTAAAGCTGTAGCCTCTGATTTCACGACCGAGATACCATCTCCATGTTGCCATGACTGGTTGGCCTACATAGCATTTTTCGGCAGGAAACTCAAGTTCCAGGCCTATGTCCGTGATTTTTTCGGCTTCGCTTACTGTTATCCTGACTGGTTGAGTCTTGTATTTTTTACCATCAATTTCAAATAGCAGCGACGGTATTTCGTGGACTCCCGTTTTAGATGCAACAAGCTGAAAGATGTAAGTTGTCCTGTTTAATACTGTCTGGGTCATTTTTCCGTTGACAATGGCTATCTGTCTTGAGTTTTCCCTGTGTGGAGATATCGACAGACATTTGAAAGTTTCCGATGCCGGAAAGGCTGGTGGAGTTATATTCTCTGCCTCAGATATGGCTACATTGAAGGCAAAGGCTTCATTGACCTGTACATCACGACTTTCAAGCCCTAACTCTATCTTTGCATCGGCAATGAGCAGGGCGCATATCAGTAAAAACAATATGAATATTTTCTTTTGCATAATACCCGATTATATGTAGACGGCGTTTACTGTGGAAAAACTTTACCAATCCTGTTCTACAGGTTGATATTTCATGTTCCTCATTAAAATCTTGCGTCTTTCTTTCTTGTCATTCTTTTCCTGATCTATTATCTCCATGGCTTCACGGTCTGCTTCTTCATCAGGTTGTTCACTATCTTTCTCCTGCTGCTTATCCTGATCTTGCTTGTTCTGATCTTGCTTATTCTGATCTTGTTTGTTCTGATCCTGCTTATTCTGATCCTGCTTGTTCTGATCTTGCTTGTTCTGATCTTGCTTGTTCTGATCTTGCTTGTTCTGATCTTGTTTGTTCTGATCTTGCTTGTTCTGATCTTGCTTGTTCTGATCTTGCTTGTTCTGATCTTGCTTGTTCTGATCTTGCT
>JAZURH010000431.1:0-1979 GCA_045606125.1 Lentisphaeria bacterium
GGAGCAGCGTCTTATAAGGACAGCTGCCCGGAGGCCGGACATTTTGCATCGGTATTTTGAAAAATAGGTGAACAAGATGGAAAACAACGAAACAAAGCAGAAGACCTCCCTCATGGAAATGCTCCGCAATGAGAATCTCCGCAGTTCCGTCCAGGACGGCGAGAAGATGGAGATTGGTGATACCGTGCAGGTCAGTGTCAAGATCGTCGAAGGTGACAAAGAGCGTATTCAGGCTTTCCAGGGCACAGTGATAGCCATTTCCGGTTCCGGCATAGCTGAGACAGTTACAGTCCGCCGTATTTCCCATGGACAGGGCGTTGAGCGTATCTTCCCTCTGCATTCCCCCAAAGTGGCTGCATTCAAGATCGTCCGCAAGGGTCTTGTCCGCCGTGCGAAGCTGTACTATCTGCGTGATGCAGTCGGCAACGCTGCCAAGATCAAAGAGAAGCGTGACTTCAGGAAGAAGGGCTGATATTATTTAAGAGCCTTTTTTTGCAATAAGGGGGGTCAGCATTCCTTTTCGGGGATGCTGTCCTCCTTTTTTTGTTTAAAGTCTGTTGTATGTTTTAAATCGTGGTGTTGCAGTACATGGCATTTGTGGATGTATTTGCTGAAGGGGCATTGATATTTGATGAAAGGCAGTTGCGGCAAGACAGAACTTTATGAGTTTGATCGTGCTTTTCAGCAGAGCGGGCTGATTGTTGCCGGTATAGACGAGGCCGGGCGCGGTCCTCTGGCAGGACCTGTGGTCGTGGCAGCCGTTGTGTTGCCGATCGATGCACCTGAGCTTCCTGTGGATGACTCCAAGGCACTGACGGAAAGCCGGCGTGATGAACTTGCTGCGGCTATACGTGCCATACCCGGCATACGCTATGCAATAATAGAGAAAAGTGCGTCCCGCATAGATGAAATAAACATACTGCGTGCCACTCACGAGGGCATGCGTGAGGCTGCTTTGGCGGTAGGGGCGTCATTTGCCCTTGTAGATGGCTTGAAAGTGCCATCTTTTCCAGTGGAGGCCCGTTTTGTGGTCAAGGGTGATGCGACATCCGCATCGATTGCCGCTGCAAGCATACTTGCAAAGACCCGCAGGGATGCCATTATGTCAGAGCTTGACGCACAGTATCCCGGATATGCTTTTTCGAAGCACAAGGGATACGGAACAGCAGAGCATATTGCAGCCTTGAAAAAACTCGGTCCCTGCCCGGAACACAGACTTTCCTTCAGACCTGTTGCGGAGGCCGCTGGCTTGCTTCCGGAACAGATGGAGCTGCCGCTGTGAAAGATTTTGACGGAGGCAATGCCTTCCGTGCTTTTGTGAAAAAATGTCAACTACCATAACATTCAACAGTGAACCGGTAAATATAGTCCGCCAGCTGACTAAAGCAGGTTATGAGGCGTATGTAGTCGGGGGCGCCGTCCGTGATCATCTGCTGGGAAGTGTTCCCAAGGACTATGATATTGCCACCAACGCCACGCCTGAACAGGTCAGGCAGGTGTTTGGACGCCGCCGCTGTCAGATAATCGGGCGCCGTTTCAGACTTGCCCTTGTGCATGGGGGCAGGAATGTATATGAGGTGTCTACCTTCAGGCGGGAACCTACTGAACGGGAACGAAAGGGGCGCATGAATGACGACGGCGTGATGATATGGAATGACAACGCCTACGGTTCTCTGGACGATGATGTGAAACGCCGGGATTTCACGGTAAATGCTCTGTATGCAAATGTTCTTACTGGAGAGATATTGGACAAGTGCGGCGGCCTGAAGGACATAAAGTCCGGCATGGTTCGCATGATAGGTGATCCTGAATTGCGTTTTCGGGAAGATCCGGTTCGCATGCTCAGGGCGCTGAAACTGGTTGGGCAGCACGGATTGAAATTGAGCCGTCCTGTTTCTTCCGCGCTTCACGGCAATGCCTGTGAGATTTCCAAGGCTTCCAAGTCCAGGATGTTTGAAGAAATAATGAAGATACTCGTA
>JAZURH010000432.1:0-4353 GCA_045606125.1 Lentisphaeria bacterium
GTTGTCTTCCTAAGACCGCTTGGCCTCCGACTTGGTTGGTTTCGCCGGGGGTCTTGTCCCATTCGTCCTGTATGCGGGTCATGTAAATGGCATCTGCTTCAGGTATGCATGACTTGAAGTCGCTTGTCACTTCGTATGTGACTCCTGCAGCTTTGAGCTGTGCAAGGATGTCTTCGCCGATCTGCAGATTGTCCGGCGCGGCGAAGGTCTGCTTTATATTGGGGTAGAGAGTCAGCAGTTTTGCCAGGCTGCGCACCGTGCGTCCCCGCTTCAGGTCGCCGCAGAATACGACATGCTTGTTTTCAAGACCGCCGGTCTTCTCGAAGCTGCGCTGCAGTGTATAAATGTCCAGCAGTGCCTGCGTGGGATGCTGGTCGGCACCTGAACCTGCGTTTATTATCGGCAGCGGCCTGTCAGTATTTGAAAGTATCCACGCCATTTTGTCCACGAAACCCTGTATAGGTGTGCGCATTATTATCATGTCAAAGTATGAACTGAATGTGCGCACGGAATCTTCCATGGATTCGCCTTTCTGCTCTGAGGAAATGGAGGGATCACGGACTTCCGCAAGTCCTATTCCAAGTATCTGGCATGCCGCATAGAATGAAAGGAATGTGCGGCTGCTGGGCTGATGGAAATAGAGCATAGCCCGCTTGTGTGCAAGCAGATCTGAGAGGAATGCCATGCCGGATTTGCTTTTTGCTATTTTGCGTATGCGGGTGGCCAGATCGCAGAGATTGTCCAGAGATTCCCTGTCAAACTGTTGTGCGAGAAGCACATGATAGGGGCGTCCGTTGGACTGGACCAGATATGGCGCCTGTTCTTCAAGTGTGAGGTCGTTGTATGCCTCCCAGCTTATTTCATCAAGTCTTTTGCGCTTGAGCATCTTAGATTCCTTTAAGGATTATTGTTCCTGTGCGAACATTGAGTTGAATATGTTTGAGAGTGAAGCTGCATCCATCCCGCATTGCATCATGGCGACTTCGCATTGAATGCACTTCAGCCTCGGTGCCTTCTTTAGCAGGGCGGATGTCTTTTTCCAGTCTACTGAGCCGGCTCCTGGTGGCAGGTGCTGGTCAATGACTGCATTGTTGTCATGCAGGTGGCAGTTTACCACATGGGGGAGCATTTTTTCCAGTGCCCTGTCTTCCCATTGTACTTCTTTTCCGCGCAGCGCCCATCTTTGCCTGGCATTGGAATCATCGAAGGGGGCTGCATTTGGCGAAAGCAGATTTGCATGGCCAGAATCAAAGCAGAATCCCAGTGTGTCAGTGGGAAAATCTTTTTTGATTTCCAACAGTCCCTCAGGTGATGACATTATGTTCCAGCTGTTTTCTATGCAGACTGTCACACCGCATTTTTCTGCCTCCGGCAGGATTTCATCCAGATTTCTCTTTACATTGTCCATCAGCTGGTCTATGGAGTATTCAAGATCAGCGGAGTCATTTCCCGGGTGGAATGTTATTGTATCCACTCCCATCCCGGCAGCCAGATTTATCTGAAGTTTTCTCAGAAGCGAGTAATGCTTGTACATGTCGCCATGGTGAAGCAGGTCATTGGTCCCACCGAATATCGCATGGGAATCCACGAAAGACATGCCCTCTGCTTCAAGTTCAATAAGAAGTTTGTCCATGTACCTGAAGTCCCTGAGTATTTCCCTGAAGGTAAGGGACGATACTACAAGGTGCCTGATTCCGCAGGAGGCCAACTCGTGCAGAATAAACCTTCTCATGCACTCATCTTGGATGTCAAGGTCGAAGGCATATGTGACCGGTGGAATATGCATTTGGCTCCCCGTTTCAGAAAATTTTATTTGTTGCCTGCAGCCAAACCGTTTCCGACCATGAAGTCATAGCTCATCTGCAGTGCCTTGTACATTTCCGTGTCGCAGTAGTCGAGTTCCACGATTAAGGTCTCCACCTGCTCCGGCATTGCTTCCACAAGCTGCTTGATGGGCAGTTCGCCTGTTCCGAGGGGAAGCAGATCCACCTTGATGTCCAGCAGTTCATTTGCCATTCCCGCATTGCTGACATTCTGGCGGCATACTCCGTCCTTCATGTGCTGGAGTATAGTGCGGTCTGCAAAGAGCTTCAGCATTTCGACGGCGTTTTCTTTGCCCCTGTTGGTGGACCAGAATGAATCAATCTGGAATTTCAGGTCGGGGCACATTTCTGCGTAGATCTCATATTTTGTACGGCCGTCAATGCGGTCGAATTCCCAGTAGTGGTTGTGCTGGAAGAGCTCAAAGCCGTTGCGTTTGAGTATTTCGCAGTTTTTGTTTGTCAGATCCGCCGTTCTCTTTATGGCATCCATGTCCTTGAAGTCATCCGGGCCGTATCCGCAGACTACCCTCTTGAGCCCCATGGCGTCAGCCAGATCCATGCATTCGCCGGTGTTATTGGCCCGTACCCATGGTGAATGGGAGGAATATATTTCCATTCCCATGTCGTTTACGATCTTTTTCAGTTCGCTGGGGCGTATTTCAAAGAATCCGGCAGGCTCCACTCCCTTGTAGCCGATATCAGCCATTTTCTTGATGACGGACAGCAAGCCGTCCTTTTCTGAGTAGCTGCGGGCAGAATAAAGCTGAACGGACAATGGCTTCAATGATTTGTTTTCCATTTGTTTTCCCTCTGATTTTGGATTAATAATGTCTTCAGTGGTGAAAGTTTGCCATAATTTAATGCGTAAAGTCATAAACAAAGTGCATCTGTACAATTTTTTTTCAGCAGAGGTAATTTTAAAAATAGTGCTAAATGCGCAATGAGATGGGTTCAGTGTCTATGGCAGCTGTCATTCGTTGCTATTTTATGCTGAAAAGTACAAAAGATTGGCGTGATATAATTCAATTCATTCTTTTTTACATACAAAAAAACATAAATACTTGCAGAACTGGGATTCTATCTGTGCGTCCTGACGCGCGGCCAATGGCCGCGCGGAAAATCGCGCCTGGCCAGAAGCATCGCGTGGTTATAACACCACAAGTGGTTATACTATGCCTAATTTTAATGGTATTTGCACGGGAGAATAATAAGGCTGTCCTCAAATGCGCCAGGCAGGAATATGGCAGACTTGACACGTCCATGCGGGAACTGGGCAGAAAATATGAGGAAGGCGGGGAGAAGGCAGTCGGTATTGTGGACAATGTCCTGCGCTATCTGGCAATCGCATTGGCCAACAAGGCCAACAACTGCTTCCCAGATTCGCTGATACTGACGGGCGGCCTGCTTTTCCTGGGCAAGACCTTCCAGCGGAAATTGGAGGAAAGTGTGCGCAGCCTGCTATTCGAGAGCGCAAACTACGCCATGAAGATGATATTCCAGGAAGGCGGCGGAAATGAGGCGGCTGGCGCGACACTGATGGTGGTGGACAAGCTATTGTCATCGCCAGATGCCTTCAACAAGGCATGCCCAAGGCTGGATGGCTAACAGGGACTTAAGGGACTAAACGGGTCAGGGGACAGCGTCTCCCTGGCCCGTTTAGTTTTTTTATTTATTTTCATATTGAAATAAATTAAATATTTTAGCCAGAAAATATTTAATAAAAAAATTCTATATAAAAAAATAGCATTGGCTCCTATTGCGTCTCACTGATTCTATGATATAATTACCGAGTGAAAAAAACATCGTTGCCATTCATCAAAGAAGGAGAGACAAAACATGGAAAAAGAGCAATTGAAGTTCTGCAAGGAGCTTGCGAAAAAGATACGCATCCACTGTCTGAAGATGGTGTGCGCGGGGAAGTGCGGGCACATCGGCAGCATGCTTTCTACAGCGGACATTTATCCCGTCCTTTACACCAGCATACTGAATGTGGATTCCAAGGCGCCCAAGAAGGATGACAGGGACCGCTTTATCCTCAGCAAAGGGCATGGCGGCGCGGCCTTGCTGGCCTGCCTGGCGGAACTGGGCTTTTTCCCGTTGGAATGGCTTGACCGCTATTATTGCGACGACGGAAAACTGAGCGGGCATATCTCCCACCACATACCTGGCGTGGAATTCTCCACTGGCTCCCTGGGGCATGGTCTGCCTGTGGCATGCGGCATGGCAATGGCCGCAAAGCAGGCTGGCAAGAAGCACAGGATATTCGTAATGAGCAGTGACGGCGACTTGAACGAGGGTTCCAGCTGGGAGGCAATCATGCTGGCGGGGCAGCACCATTGGGACAATATCATAATGATGGTGGACTACAACCGCCTCCAGGCCTTGGGCAAATCCGAGGACATCATTGATTTGGAGCCGCTGGTGCCCAAGCTGGAGATGTTCGGCTGGCGGGCAATAGAGGCCGACGGGCATGACATGGAGGCCATAGAAGCCGCGCTGAAGCAGGTTCCGCTGGAGGCGGGCAAGCCCA
>JAZURH010000433.1:0-4732 GCA_045606125.1 Lentisphaeria bacterium
CAATCAATTTCCAGTAGGCCAGTCCTGCTCCTCCCAGAGCATCGGCGCCAAGTCGAAGCCCGGCCCCGCGTATGACATCAAAATCTATTATTCCTGAAAGTTCATCCACATACCTGCCTGCATAGTCGTATTCAGCAGCATAACTGCTGACCAGAGCATCCTTAAGATTCATGGAGCGGACAGCTGTGCCGCCTGACGCCATTATCTCATTTGCCCTGGCGGCAATGGCCTTTGTCATATCTTCCCCGGCAGGCCCCCCATGGACCGCATTGTACTTTATACCGCCATCCGTCGGCGGATTATGCGACGGAGTTATGACTATCCCGTCAGCCAGCTTGTCCGTTCTTCCCTCATTATAGCGTATTATGGAACGGGAAATTACCGGCGTTGGTGTAAATCCCGGAGAAGGTGCAATGTATGTCTTTACCCCGTTGGCAGCAAGTACTGTGACTGCTGTATCATGGGCAGGACGGGACAGAGCGTGAGTATCCATCCCCAGAAAAAGCGGTCCATCCGCGCCGAAGGATGGCCGCAACTCGCATATTGCCTGCACTATAGCGCGTATATGCGTCTCCGTAAAGCTGCCATCAAGGGATGTTCCCCTGTGCCCGGATGTTCCGAAAACCACTTTTTGAGCAGGTTCGTCAACGGACGGAACCTCCGTATAATATTTGCTCACCAGGGCGGCGATGTCAGCCAGCATTGTTTTCGGGGCCGGTTTTCCCGCTGATTCAGACGGCATTTTGCTACACCTCTCTGTCTTTAAGCGGCAAAAAGAAAGGAACTTCTGCCGCAAAACACAATATTGCTGCTTGAATGGAAATGATAATCCATTATCTTATGGTTTTTACTCGGGATTAAGTTAAATCCCTGTTCACAAATGTCAAAGCAAAAGGCAACAACAAAAATGAAGTACGACTCAAATCACGCACTCTTGGAAACAGTAATGCCCGGTCTTCCCGCCCCCATGCGCGGAAAAGTCAGGGATGTGTATGACCTGGGCAACTCCATTCTCTTTGTGGCAACAGACCGTATAAGCGCATTCGACTGCATAATGCCCAACGGCGTTCCGGACAAAGGCAAGGTTCTCACACAGCTCAGCCTCTTCTGGTTCAGTCTTTTCGGAAACAGACCGAATCACCTCCTCACAGCGGATGTCAGCAAATATCCGGAAATACTCAAGGCATATCTCCCCGATCTGGACGGGCGTTCCATGCTGGTAAAGAAACTCAACATGGTTCCCGTGGAATGCGTTGTCCGCGGCTATCTGGCCGGTTCAGGATGGAAGGAATATCAGAAATGCTCCCAGGTTTGCGGAATACCGCTGCGCGCCGGATACGAAAACTGCTCAAAGCTGGATGAGCCCATCTTTACGCCGACCACAAAAGAAAGCAGCGGACACGACATGCCGGTCACTTACGAACAGCTCTGCGATATCGTGGGCGAAGACCTGGCGGCAAGACTCAAGAATCTCTCAATCGAACTTTACAAGACCGCAGCTGACCACGCGGCAAAGTACGGCATTATCATCGCTGATACAAAATTCGAATTCGGACTGAACGAAAACGGAGAACTTGTCATTGCAGACGAAGTACTGACTCCCGACTCAAGCCGCTTCTGGCCGGCGGAATCATATAAGCCCGGTTCAAATCCCCCCAGCCTGGACAAGCAGTTCGTCCGCGACTGGCTGGACAGCGTGGGATTCGACCACCAGCCTCCTGCTCCGGAACTTCCCCAGGATGTGGTGATGAAGACCAGAGAAAAATATCTCTCCGCACTTACAAAGATACGCGGCAACTGAACCGCGGGGGACACAACCTGAATGGGCAGCATCCACATAATGAGCCCGGAGCTCGTCGGTCGCATTGCGGCCGGCGAGGTGGATGAACGGCCGGCATCAGTGGTGAAGGAACTGGTGGAAAACTCAATAGACGCCGGAGCCACCATGATACGGATAAACGTGGAACAAGGCGGAAAAAAGCTTATCCAGGTAATAGACAACGGATGCGGCATGGACAGGACGGATGCACTGCTGTGCCTGGAAACCCATGCCACAAGCAAACTTACGGAAAGCGGAGACGTAGGGCAGATATCCACTCTGGGTTTCCGGGGAGAAGCTTTGCCCAGCATTGCCTCCGTAAGTCATTTTACACTTCAAACAAGACGGGCGAACGATACGGCGGGAACAGAGATCGCCGTGGACTACGGGCGAATACTTGACGCCAGGGACTGCGGCTGTGCGCCCGGCACAAATATCAGAGTATCCAGACTGTTCGCCAATCTTCCGGCAAGGCAGAAGTTCATGCGCGGGCCGGAAACGGAAGACGGATACATAGAGGAAATCGTGCGCATGCTCGCCCTCTCCCGTCCGGACATAGGCTTTGCGCTTTTCACAAACAACAGGGAGACTCTGCGCGTTAACCCCAGCCCGGACATGGGAACGAGAGTCGCTGCCGTCATGGGACGGGAGATATTCTCGTCCATGCTGCCGGTAAACTACAGCGAAGACGGAGTCACTGTACGCGGATATATCACAAATCCCGGCTATACCCGTTCGTCAAGACGGGAGCAGCGGGCAATAGTGAACGGCAGAGCCGCATCCGCCGACACGATTTACTTTGCAATACGCGACTCCTTCGAATCCCTGGTAATGAAAGGACGCTATCCGGGAGCGGTTATATACATAGATCTGCCTCCCGACAAAGTCGATGTCAATGTGCACCCCACTAAAAGGGAAGTGCGCTTCAGGGATCAGAGGATCATAGGCCAGATAGTCGCTGCTGCGATCAGACGGGCCCTGCGGGGAATGGCCGGCGGCGGTGAAATGAATCCAGTGGACCAGGAACGAAAGGATGCTCAGAAAATCCCGGAGACTCCAATTTCGGCGGTTCCCATGCCGTCCACGGTACCATCGCCTCCTCCGCGTTTCGAGCCTTCCCCGGCACCGGCTGTCCAGCTGTCCCTGTCAATGTCACCGGCACTGCCAGAAAGCGTTCCCCATAATTGTCCGGTACCGGAACAACAACCGGAAGCGGCCAATACTATCGTCCAGCAATCCGGTTCCCGTGCTTCACTGAAACGCATGAGATTTCTTGATATGCTTGGTTCCAGCTATGCCCTGGCAGAAAGTGAAAACGGTCTTGTTATCATAAATCTCAAAGCTGCCCACCAGCGCATTGTATTTGAGCGATTGCTGGCCGGTCTGAAAGATCAATCAGTCCCGAGACAGCAGCTTCTTCTGCCCGAGACCATTGAGCTTGGAGTGGAAGATGCCAAATTCATGCGGACTCACAGCCGTCATTTTGACCAGCTGGGATTCGGAATTGAACCCTTCGGAGGAAACTCTTTCCTACTTACAGCCGTACCTGCGGCAATGCCGGGCAGCAGCATGGGCCGGGTAATACGTGATATAATCGACGACCTGCGCCAGAGCCCTGCGACGAACAGACAAAATACAATGCATCTGGCTCAGGTGGCCTGCCGCCATGCCATCTTCTCGACTGACAATATCAGAAAAGAGGATGCCATGAACATCTTGCGTGACCTGACCGCAACGGATATGCCGTACGCCTGCCCCAACGGGCATCCTACAATGATACATCTTACCTACACTGAACTGTCCAGGCGGTTCTCCAATTAATATGCTGCTGAAAATAATAGCAATCGGCAAACTTAAGGACAGGGGATTCCAGGAACGCTGCGATGAATACGCAAAATGGCTCCGCCCCTACGCCAAGCTGGAAATGCGTGAACTGCCCGACTCAACCCCTGAAAAAGAAGGCGCAGCGATCCTGAAGGAACTGGAAAAGGACAGAAATGCCCATGTCATAGCCTTGTCCGAAGAAGGAGTTGAATATACAAGCAGGGAATTCGCCGCCCATATCGGAAAAACAGACAAAAAAATCGTAATGATAATAGGCGGCCCCCAGGGACTGGCACAACCAGTAAAGGACAAGGCCAATACCCTTATGTCCATGTCCAGAATGACATTCACCCATGAATTCGCCAGGCTTATCCTTATGGAACAGCTTTTTAGGGCAGCAAACATTCTCAACGGCGGACACTATCACAGGGACTGAACGCATTATATCCAGCCGTCGCCCCGTCCCTGCCTGAAGGCACTGCGTATATGATGTACTTCGGAAAGTTTTCCATCCCTGAATATAACTTCGACTATATCAAATCTTCTACGGCAGCCTGTCAGACCATACTTTACCGCATAGCGGGCCCCAGTCCTGATTATGCGCTTTTTCTTCATGCTATCCACGGCAGTTTCAGGCGCAAACAATGGATTGCTCCTTGTCTTTACCTCAACAAAGCAAAGAACAGGTCCGTCCCGAAAAATCAAATCCAACTCGTATTTTCCCCAGCGGAAATTTGCTGACAAAAACTCCATTCCGCTTCGTTCAAGAACCCGCCTTGCAATGCGCTCTCCCTCTGAACCAAGTTTCAGATGAGACGGTCTGTAAAATCTGCGCAGCATACGGCTCACTGCAGAAACAGCAGTTTTTAACATTGCCCTTACCATACCTACCCCGCAACTTTTTATCTTTTTATAATTTCATTATTTGAATTTTACAGATACTATAATATACTAAAAATAACTTTCCAAAAGAAATTAAAACTTTTCACAAAGTAAAAAGAGGCATTATCATGAGAAAAGCACTTGTTTTTTTAATTATTACAGCAGCGGCGGCTCTTGCCGGAAGACTGAAAGTTGAAATCCTGCCGG